>CAYTOQ010000126.1:0-6396 GCA_964439445.1 uncultured Clostridium sp.
CAGTAATGAGAGCACTTACTTCTTCATATGCTGGTAGAAAGCAGAAGAAGAGACAGTTCAGACGTCTATGGATTGCACGTATCAATGCAGCAGCAAGAATGAACGGTTTATCATACAGCAAGTTTATGTACGGTTTGAAGTTAGCTGGTGTTGATATGAACAGAAAGATGCTTGCTGAGTTAGCAGTTTCTGATGCAGAAGGTTTTGCAAAGTTAGCTGAGGTTGCTAAGAGCAAATTAGCATAATTGCCTAGTATATTACGGTTTGACCGTTTATATAAGTGAGGGAGAAGTGGAGTAGGTGTGAAACATCACCTGCTCCGAACTTTCAGACTTAGAAAAATGAAATTTACTATTGCTTTTTCGGTGAAAAAGTAGTAATCTATACAAGGTCTTATTCGTAATATCATATTTGAATAAGAACAGCATATAATTGAATATGCGGAAGTGCTGGAACTGGCAGACAGGCTAGACTAAGGATCTAGTGGTAGTAATACCGTGAGGGTTCAAGTCCCTTCTTCCGCAGGTAGTACAAAAAGTAGGTTTATGACCTACTTTTTTAGTTGTTGAAGATGTTTTATGAATTGTTATAGGTATTTGATAAAAGAAGGCAAAACATATAAAACTTCTTGTACATTATATACAAAAGTGATATAATTTGACATAGGATTTTAGGTGACTTAAGGAGGAGATATTATGAATGGTTTAATACCGAAGGTAGGAACATTGCATTCCATTAGGACTAAGATTAGTGCTTTGGTAGCATTGGGAATTTTAGCAACAGGAGTAATTATGATGTTGATTTATTCTCCGAATGTTAAAACGGAAATTGCTGAGATGGCACAGCATTATTTACATGATTTAGTGTTATCCTATGGAATGGTAATTGACAATGATATTGAATTACTTGGTAAAGAGGAAACATTATCTGTGGAAGAGCTTTCCGAACATTTAGAAGGTGTAGGTATGGAAGGTTTGGAGACAAGCTACATTTATGTTGTTTCTGCAGATGGAACGATGTTATATCATCCAACTCCTGAAAAGATTGGAGAACCGGTAGAGAATGAAGTCGTTAAGGGTGTAACCGCTGATATTGCAGCAGGCAAATGGACCGAATCAGAGGTGATATCCTATGAATTTAAAGGTGCAATTAAGTATGCTGCATACTATGTCAACGAGAATGCAGATTACATATTGGTTGTGACAGTTGATGAGGATGAGCTTTTTCAATCAGTAGAGCACATTAATCAAAAAGGTGCTATCGGTTTGGTGTTTGCATTTATTGGTAGTTCCATAGTGGCTGTTATCTTAGTGACAATTTTAGTGATCAATCCAATTATGAAGATTACAGGTTTGACAGAACGTGTTGCGAATATGGACTTTACAGACAGTGAAGAACAGACTCAGTTAGGCTGTCGCAAGGATGAACTCGGTGTTATGGCACGTTCGCTTGCTGCTTTAAAGGTTGCGTTAACAGAGGTTGTATTTGCGATTCGTGAGAGCTGTGATTCTTTAGTTGCATCTGCTGAGGTTTTGAATAATGGTGCAGCAGAGACAACGAACACAATGGAACAGGTTGAAAATGCAGTGAACGATATTGCAAATGGTGCAAGCAGTCAGGCAGAGGAAACACAAGGAGCGACAGAGAATGTTATCTTGATTGGAGATATGGTTCGTGATACCAATAATACGGTTGATGATCTTATGGTTTCTGCAAATCAGATGAATGAAGCAAATCAGAATGCTAAGAGAATTCTTTCGGAGCTTCGTGAGATTAACAGACAGTCTGGCGAGTATATTGATATTATTGCAAGACAGACAGAGATTACCAATGAGTCTGCGCTTAAGATTGGTGAGGCTACCAAGTTGATTACGGATATTGCAAGTGAAACAAACCTCTTGTCCTTGAATGCTTCTATCGAAGCTGCAAGAGCTGGTGAACAGGGTAGAGGTTTTGCGGTAGTAGCTTCAGAGATTCAGAAGCTAGCAGAACAGTCTAGTGAGTCGGCAGGAAGAATTGAAGAGATTATTAGTGTATTGTTGTTGGATTCTGAGAAAGCGGTAACAACAATGCGACAGGTAAAAGAGATTATTGGACAGCAGACAGAGCATATTGTTCGTACAGATGAGGCGTTTGTAGAGATTCAGAAGGGTGTAGAAGAATCAATTGATGGAATGCAGATTATTTCTAAGAAGGCTCAGGAAATGGATCATGCAAGAGTTAATGTTGTAGACGTTGTTAATAGCTTGACAGCAATTGCTGAGGAGAATGCAGCGGCTACAGAAGAGACGTCAGCATCTGTTGTAGAGGTGACAAGTATTGTTGCAGACATTGCAGACAAAGCAAATGGATTAAATGCAATTGCAGAAGAGTTAGAAGAGAAGATTGGAATATTCCGTTTATAAAAAGAATGTTATGGAACTGCTACATGGGTTGTCATGTGGCAGTTTTTTTCTAGATGGAGATTAGAAACATATAAGTTAGTTTTGAAACAAGTAAATGTTGCAAAAAGGTGAGAAATGATGAACCCAAATATTAAAAATATTGTGTTTGATGTTGGAATGGTATTAATTGATTTTTGTTGGGCTGAACATTGTCGTAATCTCGGGTTTACGGAAGAAATCATAGATGCATTTGATAAAAATATGATATCCTCAGATTGCTGGGATAAGATGGATGAAGGAATTATAAGCCAAGAGGATGCGATTAGGCAGTTTATAGATGCAATGCCAGAATATAAAAATCAGATTGAAGAATTCTGGAGTAAGCCAGAAGGATTTGTAAGTGAATATAATTATGCAGCACCGATGATACAGAAGCTTAAGGAGAAAGGATATAAGGTATATCTATTGTCAAATTATCCACTGAAAATGTATGAGATACATTGGCCAACATTTCAGTTTTTTGCCCAGGTGGATGGGTATATTGTGTCAGCGGTAGAACGTATGAAAAAACCAGATTCTGCAATTTATCATTTGCTCTGCGAACGTTACTCTTTGAGTCCACAAGAGTGTGTGTTTATCGACGATAGACAAGTGAATATTGATGCGGCTATGCAGCTTGGAATGGAAGGATTTTTGTTTGAAAAATATGAAGAGTTGGCTCGCTATTTAAATATAGCTTAATCAACAAGAGGATGTTTTTCAGTATGATACTGAAAAACATCCTCTTGTTGTATGAACTTAATTTACAAAGAGCATTATGTAAACCTGTTGCGTAGGATATGATTATAATTATGCATTATGTTAACTTGTTATGTGAACAAGGCGGTGTGTTATTGATATCCGAAATAGCTATCAATACCATTTAACATACCGTTTACCATTTTCTTTTGGAAAGACGCTTTGTTGAGTTTGCGGTCTTCGGAAGGATTACTGAGAAAACCACATTCAATCAAAACAGTGGGCATTTTGCTCCAATTGGTTCCGGTTAAATCATTGCGAACTACAATACCTCTTTTGTATATGCCAGTTGCTTCGCAGTATTCGTCTAAAAGTTTTTGTGCTAGTTTCTTGCTCTTTTTGGCATATTTCTTTGCCCAGTAAGGGTTCGAGGTAGAAGCGTATAACACAGAGGCTCCTTTGGCGGAAGAGTCACTGAAACTGTCCGCGTGAATACGGATACAGATATCGGCACCACTCTTGTTTCCTTTTTTAGCGCGTTCTACATTGCTCAGCTTAACATCATGTTTTGTTCGGCTCATTACAACATCATAGCCCTCTTTCAAAAGTGCTGTACGTAGTTTTTTTGCAATTGTCAGATTGAATTGGTATTCAGGAATACCGGTAGCAACACCGGTAGCACCACCAGTCATTTTGGCTTTGCGTGTGGAGCTGCCTGGACCGATTGGCTCTGTGCCACTGCCGGCATAACGTTGATGCCCAGCGTCAATATAAATGGTCTTTTTACCTTCGATAGAGACTTCACACTGTATTGTTTGATTATCGTAGCTTGCAGATACAGTGACTTTGCCGACTTGTTTTCCTTTTAATACACCTTCATTGGTAATGGTAGCATATTTCGCGTTTGAAACGGAATATTGTACCTGTGAACTGTCTGGGGCATTTGTTACAAAGGTGTATTCTTTGGTTGCCTTCAGACTGGACGGTGTCTCAATAAATGCAAATACAAACGGAGTATCATTTGCTGTGGCATAAACCGTATTGCCCACAATCACTGTGCAGCATAGAAAAAATAGCATTGCGATGGTTTGTTTTATTCGTTTCATTATAGTTATCCCCCTGGTATCAAATTAGTTTTATTGTAGCATAGATTATGTGCTTTTCAAGTAATTCTTTTTGTTGTATTATGAATATATGAGTGTTGTTTTGATAGATTGTAAGCAGATATTTTAAATGGTAGGTGAAGCTATGTTTTGGAATCGGGAAGAGCGTGAGAAGAAAAAAATCGCAAAACAAAAACGAAAAGAAGCGTATGATAGAGTATATCAGTTACATCAGAATTCTTCCTTTTTGTGCTATATCGATAATGCATATTTGGAAGAATATCAGGGGAAGCAATATGTTAAATTATCTGGTTCCATGGCATTAGGAGAGGGAAGTGTTTCAGAGCAATATAAGTTATACGATTGTACAGGCAGATTTAAGGCGGAAATAAATGTTGAGGAATTCTATGTGGGAAATGATTCTGTGCAAACCATAGTGGCTGATGATAAAGATGTTGCTATTTATCCGAAACAGCAGGATATCTCATACAAAGCTGGAGATTTATTATGTAAATCATTATCGGAATAGGTGCCTTGCAAGAAAGAAGATTATGTTAACTAAGGAGAGAAGAGTATGCCACCAATAAATAATGATTGGAATGAACATTTAAAACTAGAATATAAAAAGGACTATTACAAAAAGTTATATTTAAAAGTAAATGAAGAATACACAAGCGGAGCAACGATTTTCCCACCAGCAGATGATATTTTTAATGCGTTTCATTTGACCCCGCTGAGTGAAGTGAAATGTGTCATTATCGGTCAGGACCCATATCATAATGTGAATCAGGCACATGGCTTGTGCTTTAGCGTAAGACCGGAGGTGGAGATACCACCATCGCTTGTCAACATTTATAAAGAATTACAGGACGATTTGGGGTGTGAGATTCCGAACAATGGCTATCTGGTAAAATGGGCAAAACAAGGCGTGTTGATGTTAAATAGTGTGCTTACCGTTCGTGCACATCAGGCAAATTCTCACCAGGGAATTGGTTGGGAACAGTTTACAGATGCAGTTATGGATATATTAAATGAACAGGATAGACCGATTGTATTTTTATTGTGGGGAAATCCGGCGCAGAGAAAAGCTGCAAGGCTTAACAATCCGAATCATCTCATTTTGAAAGCGCCACATCCAAGCCCATTGTCTGCCTATAGAGGTTTCTTTGGTTGTAAGCATTTTAGTCAGGCGAATAGCTTTTTGAAGTCGAAAGGTCTAGAGCCGATTGATTGGCAAATTGAAAATGTGTAAAAGGTCTAGAGCCGATTGATTGGCAGATTGGAAATGTGTAAAAGGTCTGTTGCTTAAATTGGTTTTAACGTCCATATTCTGAAATGTTTTGCAGATTGAATTGTATTAAAATAAGTACAAGGGAAAATATGGTTGACAGATGAGGATGTTATTGATAATATTTAATCAATAAAAATCCTGTGAGGGAGTAGCGAGCGTTCCGATATGTATGACGAATGAAATGATGCATATGGAATGGAACGTAGCAAGTCAACATACTGGTCATTGACCTGGCTTGTTTTAAATTGCGAGACTCATGTGTAACGTTATTGTCTATGCATGGAGTCTTTTTATATCAAATTATCGTCCAAGTATAGCGTTGCGTTATACTTGGACTTTTTTAATACATTTACATTGGAGGAAACAACATGATTTGGAGTGTAGGATTTTTTACTAACAGCATTTTGTTAGGAGTAGGATTGGCAATGGATGCGTTTTCTGTATCTCTGGCAAATGGATTAAATGAGCCTAAGATGAAGGTTAATAAGCTTTGTGGAATTGCCGGAATGTTTGCTTTTTTTCAGGCGTTGATGCCGATGTTGGGATGGTTTTGTGTACACAACCTAGCGAAGCTTTTTAGTGCATTTCAGGGAATGATTCCATGGATTGCGTTAGCATTACTGTCAGTCATTGGTGGAAAGATGTTATGGGAAGGTTTGCATCCGGGAGAGGATGAAGAGGAAACGAAATCAACACTTGGGTTGACAGCATTAATCGTACAGGGAATTGCAACATCCATTGACGCATTATCAGTTGGATTTACCATTTCAGATTATAATTGGATTATGGCTTTGGTATGTTCTCTGTTGATTGCCACTGTGACATTTTTTATCTGCGTTGCAGGTGTTGTGATTGGTAAAAAGTTTGGTACAAAGCTCGC
>CAYTOQ010000127.1:0-6366 GCA_964439445.1 uncultured Clostridium sp.
CTGGATGGCACATGCTGAGAAATTCCCTGGACTTACCACACCGGATGAGTCTTATCACGGCATCACCTACGCCGAGAAATTCGGCAAGGGTGCTTACATCACTAAGGCTACCGCACAGCTTATGAGAGACTTGGGTTCTATTCAGGCACCACAGAACGCATTCTACTTAAATCTAGGATTAGAAACCTTACACCTTAGAATGAAGCAGCACTGTGAAAATGCATTAGCTGTTGCAAAATATTTGAAGGCAAATGACAAGGTTGAATGGGTACATTATGCAGACCTAGAGGGTGATGAGTACAATCACCTTGCAAAGAAATATATGCCAAACGGAACCTGCGGTGTGTTGGCATTTGGTATCAAGGGTGGTCGTGAGGCTTCCATCAAGTTCATGGATAGCTTGAAGTTTGCTTCTATCGTTACACACGTCGCAGACGCAAAGACCTGCTTGTTACATCCTGCAAGTCACACCCATCGCCAGATGACCGAGGAGCAGTTAATTGAAGCCGGCGTTGCTCCAGACTTAATCCGCTTGTCAGTGGGTATTGAAAATGTGGACGATTTGATTGCCGATTTGGAACAGGCATTCGCTGGATTATAGGAATTGCTGGATTGATTATGTAATACCGAAATTCACATAAAAACATCGAGGGCTATGGTTTGATAAACTCCTGTCAATGACAGGGTATCATTCCATAGCCCTTTTATTGCTTCCTTATATGTCAAATAGCTCACAAACAATAATATGTTTTCTACCGTGTTACACCTGCTTATAATAAGACAAGAAATCACCAAGCTTATCCATAGCATCCTCTAGCACTTCAATTCTTGGCAAATATACTACTCGGAAATGGTCTGGTTCTGCCCAGTTAAATCCACGTCCGTTAATCAAAAGAATCTTCTTATCTCTTAGCAAATCTAACGCAAACTTCTCATCATCCAAAATATTGAACTTTTTTGTGTCAATCTTAGGGAAAATGTAAAATGCTGCCTTTGGCTTCACTGCTGTGATGCCCGGGATATCATTTAATGCCTTATAGACAAAATCTCTCTGCTCGCAGATACGTCCACCCGGGACAATATAGTTCTTCACACTCTGGTATCCACCAAGAGCAGTCTGTACGATAGACTGTGCCGGAACATTGGAGCAAAGACGCATGTTAGAAAGCATATTAATTCCCTCAATGTAATCCTTTGCAAGCGCCTTGTTACCGCTTAAAATCATCCAGCCAATTCGAAAACCTGCAATCATGTGGGACTTAGACAAGCCACTGTAGGTTACGCAAAACAAATCCGGAGCCATAGATGCAATGGAAATGTGCTCCTCGCCATCCATAACCAGACGGTCATAAATCTCATCCGAGAATATCATTAACTGATTCTCCCTCGCCACATCGACAATCTGCTGTAAAACTTCTCTTGGATATAGCGAACCGGTCGGATTGTTTGGATTGATAATAACGATTGCCTTGGTGTTTGCATTTACTTTTTTCTTGATATCGTCAATGTCCGGATACCACTCTGCCTGCTCATCACAAACATAATGAACGGCTTTACCACCAGCTAAGGTTACGCAAGCGGTCCACAATGGATAATCCGGTGAAGGAATCAACACCTCATCACCGTCATCCAACAAAGCGGACATACAAAGATTAATCAACTCACTCACACCATTTCCTGTATAAATGTCATCCATGGTAACATTAGGAATATTCTTAATCTGCGCATACTGCATAATTGCCTTACGGGCTGCGAACAAACCTCTAGAATCCGAATAACCCTCGCAATCCGTCAACTGTCTACGCATATCATAAATGACCTCATCCGGCGTACGGAAACCAAATGGTGCCGGATTTCCAATGTTCAATTTCAAAATCTGCATACCTTCATTTTCCATTCTTGCCGCTTCATCTACAACCGGGCCTCTTACGTCATATAACACATTATTTAATTTGTCTGATTTCTTAAATGTTCTCATAGTGCCACCTGCTTCTTTCTTTATTTCTATCTTATTACTTTCTTTTCTATCTGATAACTGCTTAGTCTTTTCTGTTGGCTGTTCTATGTTTTCTTGTTGGTCGTAATCCATGTGTTGCACCGTCAAGGCTCGCATTCTCGCATCTGCTTGTTCTTCCTTTCCGAGCAGCCAAGTTTCATCTACTTCTAATGTATTCGCTAAGAATTGTAAAATCTCTTTTCTTGGCACAGTCTTTCCAGAAACATATTGACTGATATGGCTCTTTCCTAATTTGATTCCCTTTTCTTCCGCCAAACGAACCAATTCCACTTGTTTGATGTTCTTTTCTTGTAATAATCCCTTTAATCGGCTTCCCAAAATTGAACTTTCCATATTTTTGTCCTTTCTCAAACATATTTTTTACATCTTACAACATCACGGCAAAAAGTTCAATTCTTTTTTTGTAAAAAGTTCAATTCTTCTCTCGCGAAAAGTTCAATTTGAATCGAGAACCTCTTGGCAAAAGTTCAATTTCCAACCAGACACCATCATACTTGTTATCTTGCTTTTTCTAAATCAAAAAAAAGGCAATACACCCAACAGAGTGCATCGCCCATTCTCTAAACTCCTATGTTCTATTCTAACCAATCAAGCTGTCCTTTTTCACTCACAGCTTCGTACACTTTTTGCACACAATCGATTTTTCTATCCTATACCTTCAACAATGCATTCGCGTGCAACTCACCCTTGCACCACTCGATTCAACTGCTCTGAAAGTTCCTTAATATGACCTACAATGTCTGCAAGACTTTCTGTACCTGCACTATTTTCTTGTGTAGCTGCTGTCACCTGTTCCACCGCATTACAATTTTGCTGCGTATTACTGCTAATCTGCTTCATACTGCCAGACACCTCTTCACTTTTATCTCTAATCAGTTCGGCCACCTCGTCAATGGAATGAATTTGTCTCGTCAGTTCTGCATTAGAGCTCGCCACTAAGGCAGAGGATTCATTAGCTTTCTCAATACTTTTCATTCCGTTTTGTGTATAAAGTGCATTCTTCTCCATAGCATCCACTGCTTGCTCCGTATTTTTAACCACCTCTCGAACAATGGTTCCGATATCTTCCACCGCGTTTTTTGTCTGTTCCGATAGTTTTTGAATTTCGTCTGCAACTACTGCAAAACCTTTTCCATTTTCTCCGGCTCTTGCAGCTTCAATGGAAGCATTTAATGCTAGAATATTCGTCTGGTTTGAAATACTCGTAATCGTCTCAATAATACCTATAATTTCTTTGGATTCCTCACCTAAATTACTAATAATCTGTTTGCATTCACTCGTACTACCATATATTTGCTCCATACTGGTTGTTACATCGCTCATTCTATGCTGGTTTTCTTTTGTATTGGCGCTAATCTCATCCGTTAACACAGAAGTCTTATGATTCATTTCACTTAATCCCACAAGCTGTTTTGATATATCTTGCATACCTTGGTCTGCCTGTTCCACCGAATCTGCATTTTCCGTTGTACTGGTCAGTAAATTTTCAGATTCCAAAGCAATTCTTTCATTGGCGTGTAACGAAGTATTTGCGATTTCCGAAAGCTCTGTCACCATACCAAACAAGGTTTCTGACGTCCTTGATGCGTTATTTCTCATAGTTTCCATACGTTCGAGCATTTGTTTTTGTTCTTCTGCACCCAGCAAATTTGAAAGGAGAGTCGCTGTCCTTGAACATAGCATTGTAAAAATCGCTGCTACAGCTACCAAAACCAGTGCTCTTGGAATCACACCAAAAATGATAACATCATTAAATTCGGTAAAATTATCATCCTGTAAGGTATCCATATAAAATGCCAAAATCTGTCCAATCGAAACTCCTATTACCGTTAAACTCGTAGCAACAATATTCAATCGTTTCGAAAAATACAAGCTTGCAATCGCAATGGAATACACATAAATCGCAACCACATGGTAGGTAAGTGTAATACTTAACAACGTCACAAATACGGACGCGCACACTACATTAATGTATTTAATATAATCCCTTTCCAACTTGAGCACAGTTGTTAGTACGGTTGGCAGCAATAACAAACAACCTCCACCAATATATGCCACTGTCATAATCCCCATATCCACAGTAAAAATTCCTATCACATTTAATATGTAAATCAATGTAAAAATGACAAACGTAATCCTCATCACTTTTGCCACCAAGCCATTTGCTTCTTTTTCATTTTGTTGTAATAAACTCATATCCTCTGCACTCCCTCTCTGAACATCAACAACTCCAATTAAATGGTTATATTTACACTAACATTCATTGCACTGTCCAGGGGGATATTGGACAGTGCAATATCTATCAAAACAAAGATAATATCTATTCTATTCTTATAACATTTTTCATTTCTCTTACCTTTCTCTGCAATGCTTTAAACGCTTCCTCGTCTTGCAAGTTACTCAATGCTGGTACTTCTAGCGCCAGCACTAACCCATCATATACCGTCTTTTTTTCTCTAGCAAAGTTCCCCCCCAAAATACTTTTTTCAAAGCATATGTTTAATCGTTCAAAATAACTGTCACTCTGCAAATAACCAATCTGTCCATCCAAAAAGCTTTCAATTAATTCTACATATCTTGTAAGCTGTTCTATCGCTTTTTCTTTTTTTCCATGATAACAATAGATGTCTGCCATTTGATACATAAATAACGCTACAAAATGGAAATTGATTTCTTTTAAATTATATAATTCTATAACTTTTTCTACACGTCGCTGCGTCTCCTCACACTTCTTTAAGCTTTCTTTATTAAGCACCAGAAATCTGGTTGCATCAATTACTAGCATCAATATGTGAAGATACATGGACATCTGGGCAAAATCATTTCCTTTCTCCAGCATTCCCATTTCTATGTATGCTCCCAGCAGCACTTCCTCACTCTGAACCGATAACCTTCTGGGATCATTCATATCTTCTAATGCTTCTACAACTTGTTCCGGATGCCCTAACAACAAATCGACAATCGCCTGCAAAAACAAAACATCATTACACAAGCTTATGTTTCTACAATTTGTAAGAATATGTTCACACAAGGCTCTTGCCTCGTTCAATAACTCATTTCTTTTCTCACCTGCTAACATTTCATGACTAATCCATAAAAGTATAATCTTTTCAAGCAAGTCGTAACAGGAATAATACTGTTTCACAAATCCCCGACATTGCTTCATCGTCACATCAAATCCTTCTGTCGCAAAAGACATAGCCAGTTCTTCGTATATCTTATGTATTTGTTCTATTGTCAAATGCATTTCATATCCCATAAGCTCATCAATGGATACATCAAAAAATGCTGCCAGTCTTGGAAGCAACAAAATATCTGGCAAGGTCTGCCCCGTCTCCCACTTAGAAACAGAGGCTTTTGTCACTCCGCAAAAATCAGCCACCTGTTCTTGTGTAATTTTCTTACTTTTACGCAATGTCATTAAGTTTTCTGTCAAGCGGATATTGTCCATATGCACGTCCCCCTAATATGTATTTTACCTAATATATAAAATAACCTTCAATCGAACAAAACGATTATTTTACGATTATTTGTTAACCAGTACGATACCCGCATCTTATTCTACCTTTCCTACCACTCAATCTCATACGCTGCATACGCATGGTCAAAATGATACCCCAAGCTCTCTGCCAATGCCACAGAACCTAGATTCTGTGCATCCCAGCTCGGATACCAGCCTCTATCTAAACACTCCAAAATGAGCTTTGCACCGCAGATGGAAGCTAGTCCTTTCCTGCGATAATCCTTATGTGTATCAATTTCTATCTCAATTCCACCAAGATAACTAGAGTAAGAGGATGCACCGGACACCACTTCGTCATCCTTCAAAAGAATAACGCCTAGCCCATGCTTCCGATATAATTCATACGTGTCATATTGTGCTACCCAGTCTCTACACCAACCATATTCTTTACATTGATGAAACCACTTTTCATCTATCATCTGCAACTCATATTCTGCCGGCATAGCATCTACAATTTGTTGAAGCTTTTCTCTATCAAATATATCCGTTTCTTTTTTGATCGCATAACGCTCTACTTTTTTTGCACGCTTGCCGTATACCTCTTCTATCAAGCTTGCCCATTCACCCGTCTGCGAAATCATAATCACAAAATCCTGCCGACATCCTTCTGGCTTAAATGCTACCAGCTCTTTATTTGGTTCACCGGCAAAAAAGCAAAAATCACCAAGCAGTGCCATAACACAATCTGGATGTTCTTTATCTGTAACGTACAGCTTTCCCATCACGTCTTGTAGGCAGGACCAAATTAATGTTTCCTGCCAGTTTCCAAAAAGATTTTCTATGTAATTGTTGTTTTTCACTTCGTAAATCATATATCACTTCCCAA
>CAYTOQ010000128.1:0-6283 GCA_964439445.1 uncultured Clostridium sp.
GATGAGGAACCGATGGAGTTCGCTCCAGATGATTTGGAACGATTTGCGGATGTAAAGGAGAAGGATAAGAAGTATTTCGAGAAAGCTCGAATTACGAAGGATGAAGAATGAAGAAGCACAAGATGATGAGGAGATAGTGAGCAATGAAAAGAATATCAATCATCATTACAGCAATCAATTTTGCTACGCACGGAATGCCTTTTGTTACAATTTTTCCGCTTTTATTTCTAACTACCATTTTCAGTAATGAATTAGAAATAGAGTGGCTTGGTACCATTTTGACGTTTCTCTTCTTGATTAGTATTGTAATATATGTAATAGGTGTATTTTTAGCGCCTCTAATTCAGTTTATATTAATGATTGTGGCTATGATTCGTAAAAAATGGTGGTTGGTCGGAGTACATATTGTATCGGCAATCCTACTTAGTGGTGGAATCGTATTATTTATTATGGTGGCAGGCCCTATTTATAATATAATTATACAAAACCGATGTACACAAAAGGTAAGGGCGCAATATGTGACTTGCAAAACCACTGAACATATCGGAACCATATTGCCAGTTACCTATACACCTTGTTTTGAATATAACTGGGATGGAAAAGAATATCAGGTTATGCCGATAGATGGTGAATTATCTAAGAAGAAAATCATGGAATTTCATAGCGACCAGCAATATGATTTGTATATTGATAAAAGAAAGCCTGAAAGGGCAAGCTTGAGGAGAGGAATTAGTCATGTAGGGATTATAGAGCTGGTATTCGGATTTGGTTGTTATGGAGTTATTTGGATAACGATGTTTTTACTTTTTATTGAAATGATAGAAAGCTAATGAAATTGATGAGATGGGAGATATAAGATTATGTGGTTTTATTTTTGCGTAGCTGTAGTGATTGTGATGGCCATCATTACAATTGTAAGTTTTATCAAGTCAGGAGATGTATCCCGATTGAACCCTGGTGTGGTGGAGATGCTTCTTTAGAGGAAAGAATCGAGGAACTTACAGCTGAGGGGAAAGAGGTTTCGCAAGGAAAACTGTGGGGTAATGAATGCCAGTTTTATATCGACAATGCTACCATTTGTATGATACCCCTTGGGGAAGATGCATATCTGCAGGTGGAATTTGCGCACGAAGAAGATTCTTTGGCGGAACTGACGCGAGTTTCTAGTGGATTTTCGCTGATAATAGAGAGGGAAAGATAAAATGGATGAGAATACACGAAACGAATTAAGAGAGTTGAAAAAGAAGGTTAAGAAGGGATATCGAGTATCAGTTTTTCTCGGAGTATCTCTTTTCTTGATAATATTTATACCGGTGTTTGCGTTAACCGCAGAAATGGAAGATTATCTTTGTATTTCAATTGTTATTGCTTTTCTCATTCTCTATACTTTGGTGCTTGTAATAAAGATCATACCGATATATGAGAATCGTTGTAAAAAGTATGAAGCTACATTTAAGGAAACAGTTGTGCCGAAGGTACTAAATGAGTGTTTTGACACCTGGAGTTTTCAGCCAGAAAAAGGGTATACGGAAGAAGAATTTTTAGAAACGGGTATTAAACCGCATAGAAATATTTTAGAGTTTAAGTCCAGTGACTGGTTAGAAGGAGAGTATAAGGGTGTAGCTTTTCGGCAAGCGGATTTAATGATGACCTGTGCGGCGGATAGTACCTCTAGGAAAAGCACGGAGACGATTATGGATGGAGAGATGCTTCGCATACATAGTCCCAAATATGCAGAGCGACCAGTTTTCGTATCGACGAATTGTGATTTTATGAGATTCAATATGACCTATAAATCTGTGGAGTTAGAGGATAGAGAATTCAATTTTACTTATGAAGCTTCTGCAGAGAAGCATGAGGATATCTTCTATTTTTTGACGCCGCCGATGATGGAGCGATTGATGGAGCTTTCGAGAATTGACAAGGGTGTTATGTTTGTATTCAATAAGGAATATTTGTATGTGCTAAGAGATGGACGCAAAGGTATATTCTATGTTAATAATAAGGGTACTGTAGAACAGGATGTAGAAAGAGCCTACGAGGATATGCGAGAGATTCAGCATATTATTGATTGTATGCTGCAGAAAAATAGGTAGGAGGTTTTTAATGGAAACCATATTGAAGTTATAGTGGATAGATGATTGTGATATAGATGTGGCAGAAGGCTAACGATCTCGAAAAAGAAATGTTAGGAGAAAAATAATGGCAGGATACGATAATGGAACTTCCTTTTGGGAACATATGAATATATATGCTTGGATTGGTGCATTACTTGATGGAATTGTACTTGTGGATGTACTATTGCAAATTTATCAGGATTATTGTAATGGAAAAGAACCGGGTGTCTCTGTGACGATTGCTGTTGTGATGGCGATTATTCTGGCAGTCTGCATTTTCTTTATTTGGTATTCGGTTCGTTATATGAAAAAATATCCGCATGTAGTGTGGGTGACCTTCGCGGATTTCCTTAAGGAGTTTGTTCCTTTTTTGGAAAAGAAGGAGGATAGAGATTCGTATTGTCCTGATGAAACGATTAGAAATAGTGTTTTGTGGAAACGGTTCGGTATTCTTTTTAAACCAAGGACATTTTGCTGGGGTTTGTTTTTTAGTTATCTTGTAATTAGCATGTGTTATAGTACGTATCTATATTACATGAATCCATATGAGCCAGATCGTTATGTGAATCGACGAGCAAGAGTATTTTATGATACAGAGTATGTGCTCAGTGCCTGTTATATTCGTCTAATTACAGCCGCATTTTTTTTGGTAATAGCGATTATGGTTTTTTCTAATGTGAGGGATTACTTATGGAGATATTCCTTTGATAGTTGGTTGAGAGAGTGGAATATCACTTATGAAGAGCTTAACCAAGAATTTGTCGATGCAACCTACTATGGCAATCACGTGTGGTGCGGAAAGCGGTTTTTGTTCGTGCGAAGTGAGAGTGACGGGGAAGTGATTCCTTATGATAAGATACAGTCCATGGAGATTATGCGAACGCATACAGAAGTGTTATTATTTCTTAAAGTGCCGCAGTGGACATTAATGATTACGGATGACGAAGGAGAAGAATTTGTATCTAGTGCATTTCGTGATAAGCCATATCGTGATGTGATGTCTATGTGGGAGAATATGTTATAAGAGGGTGTTGAGATGGTGTCGACAAATGATGTTAATAAACCAAATTATCAAAAGGTATTTACAATTCTTTCGGCAGTGTACCTTGTAATACAATGTGTTTTATGCGTGGTGTGTTACATGGTTAATTATGAAGATAGTTTTGGTGAAGCATTGGCTAGATTGGTGGCGTTTGCGATCATTCAAGTATTCACACCGTATAT
Source organism: uncultured Clostridium sp. (assembly GCA_964439445.1). Classification (GTDB taxonomy): domain Bacteria; phylum Bacillota; class Clostridia; order Lachnospirales; family Lachnospiraceae; genus CAG-590. The sequence goes on from CAYTOQ010000128.1 coordinate 3,342, forward strand.
AGCTATGATGGTTGCTGGGGCTTTGCCTAATCTGATATGGAAACTTGTGTGGCAAGGCTTAGGGCTAGCAATTAATTTGTTTTGTATACCAGTTTTGTATCTGATCTTTACATTGGCTAACAGCGTAAGAGGTCGTGTTGATTTATTATATGAATTACAGCTTATGTGGCTGACGTCATTTGTCATAGTGATTGTCGTTAAAATTATTCTAGACATTACAATATCTATAAAACGTAGAAGGGAAACACAAAATGATTTTAGAAGAAGAGTGCAATGAATACTAGCCTTTATAAGTTATATAAGAATTACAATGAACCTTATGCGATGTTATAACAATACTAGATAGACACATGTGTTATGAATTTGTCAGGGATTATGTTGTTTCGTGAATGATTTACTTTGCAAATGGATATCAATGTGTCAATGAAGGAAAAGGGGATAACCAACAGATGAACAAAGAGAACACAATGGAAAATCGTGAAAAACAGAATGTCGCAATGGATACGCAAAGTCAGTGGGACGCAGAGCTAGTTCGTAGAATTGACCAGATAGAGGAAACTGCTGATGCTGTGCAGACTATGACAAAGAAGGATTATGTTGTGGCAGGTGTGGTGACATTGCTGTGTCTGTTGTTTGTAGTTGTAGGTGCATTTATCCATTAATAATTGTAACATCGCAGGGGAGAATAAGGTTATGAAAAGTACAAATGAAGAAATAGAAAGAGAAGCGCATCTTGGCATTTTGCCGATGCGTGCAAAGGAGCGCACTTACGGTTTTATGGATGCGCTACTGGTGTTGTCGGGATATTGTATTGCGACCTGGAGTTATACACAAGGGTCTTATCTTGCAACCTTAGTAGGCTTCAAGCAGCTGCTGATAGGCGCTTTTTTTGGTGCAATTTTGATGCTGATGATTTACCAGCTTCCAGTAATATTGTCGGTGCGATATGGAATTGATATATGGATTTGGCTGCGCAGTGTATTTGGTACTAAGGGAGTAAAGGTGATGACCATTATCATCATTTTGATTAATTTTCCGTGGTATGCCGTGTGCTGTGATTTGTTTGCGTCCTCCATGAGTTCGTTGGCAGGACTGTTTGGTGTAGAACTTCCAAAAGGAAGTCATCTTGCGTTGGCGCTTCTCTGTGTGATAGTGGGAACTATTATGGCATATCGAGGTATAAAAACAATTACTTGGACAACGCGAATACTAGTTCCAGCACTACTAATTGTTGGTGTTATTGTAGTGATTGTGGGATTTACTTCGGTACCAACAGAGGTGATTTGGGAATATACACCGAAGGTAAATAATTATGACAATTCTATAATTCCTTATATCTTGTCTATTGAAGCAAACTTTGCCTTTGTCATTACATTAGTGGGTGGAATGGCGGAGATTCCGCGTCTTTGCAAGAGTGAACGCAGTGGGTACTACGCTGGTGTGTTAGGTCAGGGTCTGGCAGGCTCTTTCTTTGTAGTGGTCGGCGCAGTTATGGCCATTGCCATGGAACATGTGACGGGCAAAATGATTGATGACCCAACGATGATGATGGCGACACTATCTGTTCCGGCACTTGGATTAACCTCACTGTTGTTAGTTGCCTTTGCCAATATCGGAACCCAGGCCGTGGGCTCTTATATCTATGGAGTTATGTTGAAATCCACATTTAAAAAGGCAGATTACCGTGTGCTTGTGTTGGTGCTTGGTGTGTATGTTGGACTGCTTTGTGTGTGGGGCAAGATTATTGATTACTTTGGAACCTTTTTAACCATTAGTGCCTGTATCTATGCACCGTTGGCTGCACTTTTGTTTGTAGACTTTTTCTTTGTGAGAAAACAGAAATTAGACTTGAAAAGTGCCTATGAGTTAAAAGGACATAACAATTATTATTTTACAAAAGGCTTCAATGTGGTTGGTCTTATTTGTCTTGTGGCAGGTGTAGCGATTTCGCTTCTCATTTATAATCCAGTAACAGGAGAAATTCACAATGAATTTTTCTTTCATCTGACGCCGACAGGCTGTTCGTTGGTGGGAACGGGACTGCTCTATTATCTTCTTTGCAAGATACCGCCAGTGTATCGGTATGTGAGAAAGGATGTAGCATTTTCACCGGATACAAAGCCCTTTGACCGCTTTCGGAAACCACCGAAGCAGAATTTGTTTTTGATGCCATTTATATGGATTGCATGCTTTTTACTCACGGTTTCTGCCAAGCTTAAGATTGTGAGGGGAGATAATAGAGGAATCAAGCCACCATTTTTGGTGCTTGGTACCCATCACTCTTTTACGGATTTTTATGTGACACCATTGGCGTTATTTCCTTATAGAGCCAATTACGTGTCGGAGTTAGAGGGCTTTGAGAATTATGGCGAGTGGATATATCGTCAGGTGGGTTGCCTTGGAACACGAAAGTTCATTGACGATATGGGACTCATTAAAAACATTAAGCGTGTTATGGATAGGGGTGGAATTTTGGTGTTGTACCCAGAGGCACGCTATGCCAATGTGGGAACCTCATCCAAGCTACAGCCTTCCGTTGCAAAGCTTGTGAAAATGTTGAAGGTCCCAGTGGTAACCTTGAATATGAAGGGAAATTATTTGCAGTCGCCGATTTGGAATTTGACAAAGAGAAAAGAAGCGAAATTGTACACAGAGATGACCTATGCTTTGACCAAAGAAGAGGTTGCAGAAATGTCTGTGGATGAGATATATGATACATTATCCGAAATGCTTGCCTATGACGAGTACGCGTGGCAGCGGGAAAAGAAGATGAAGATTACCTATGAGAAGCGTGCCGAAGGGTTACATATGCCGCTGTATCAGTGCATGGAATGTGGCGTGGAATTTTCTATGGCATCGGAAGGAACGAAGCTGTTTTGCCAGTGCTGTGGTGCAAGCTGGGAAATGGATGAGTATGGAACGCTTGTGGGTGAGGACGGACG
>CAYTOQ010000129.1:0-6178 GCA_964439445.1 uncultured Clostridium sp.
TCACGACAAAAAACAAGAGCCAAGAAACGCCGTAAACTCGACATTTCTTGGCTCATTTGTATTATTCAAACTCTATCGTCGCTGGCGGTTTCCCCGTGCAATCATACAGTACCCGGTTAACCCCTTTCACCTCATTTACAATTCTTCTTGTAACAGTTCCAAGCACCTCCCAAGGAAGCTCTGCGCTTTCTGCCGTCATAAAGTCACTGGTTAGCACCGCTCTTAGCGCCACCGCATACTCGTAGGTTCTCTCATCCCCCATAACGCCAACGCTTCGCATATTAGTAAGTGCAGCAAAATACTGCCCTAGATTTTTATCAACACCTGCCTTTGCAAGCTCCTCGCGGTAGATAGCATCCGCTTCCTGCACAATGCGAACCTTTTCCGCCGTCACTTCACCGATAATACGAACTCCTAATCCCGGGCCAGGAAACGGCTGGCGACTCACCAAATATTCCGGAATACCAAGCTCGCGACCAGCATTTCTTACCTCATCCTTAAAGAGCAAACGAAGCGGCTCCACAATCTCCTTAAAATCCACACAATCCGGAAGTCCACCTACATTGTGATGACTCTTAATCACCGCAGACTTGCCAAGTCCGGATTCAATTACATCCGGATAAATGGTACCCTGCACCAAAAAGTCTACCGCACTAATCTTTTTCGCCTCTTCCTCAAACACCCGGATGAACTCCTCGCCGATAATCTTACGCTTATCCTCCGGCTCTGTTTTTCCCTTTAATTTCTCGTAAAACCGGTCCTGCGCATTTACTCGGATAAAATTCAAATCATAATTTCCATTCGACCCAAATACAGCCTCTACTTCATCCCCTTCGTCCTTACGCAACAAACCATGGTCAACAAATACACACGTAAGCTGTTTTCCAACTGCTTTCGAAAGCAGCACTGCCGCAACAGAAGAGTCCACACCACCGGACAACGCACATAATACTTTTCCGTCACCAATCTTCTCACGAAGGGCTTTCACCGTATCCTCCACAAAGGACGACATCTTCCAGTCACCACTGCATCCGCAAACCTTATACACAAAATTAGTAAGCATCTTTTTACCTTCCAGCGTATGCATTACCTCTGGATGAAACTGGGTCGCATATAGCTTCTTCTCCGAGCACTCCATAGCCGCCACTGGGCAAACCGGTGTGGTTGCCACAATGCGAAATCCCTCTGGTGCTTTCGCAATATAATCGGTATGACTCATCCAACATACTGTTTTTTCTTCCACATCACCAAACAACACGGACTGCTTGTCCACATCTACTTCCGTTTTTCCATACTCCGAAACCGGAGCCGTTGCCACTTCACCGCCAAGCATGTAGCTCATAAGCTGGGAGCCATAACAAATGCCCAGAATCGGAATACCCATTTCCAGCAAAGCTTTCTCACAGCGCGGCGAATCATCCTTATACACACTGTTCGGCCCGCCAGTAAAAATGATTCCCTTCGGGTTCATCTCTCTAATCTTCTCCAAGCTTAACGTATACGGATGCACTTCACAGTATACATTACATTCACGTACACGACGTGCAATCAACTGATTATATTGACCACCGAAGTCTAAAACAATAACTAATTCCTTTGTCATTTTTGCCTCCTTCATCCTAGTTCGAAGTTTTTACCCCTTCCACCAATGTTATATGTGCCACAAGGAATATAACATTCATATAATAATATCGATTTTACTCCCATTATTGAAAAAAGACAACTCTATATTCCCAAAACGTGAGACTTTCATACAACATAATTCTATCTATTTCAGCAAAAATGCAAAAAGGATTCGACCAAATAGCCAAATCCTTCTAAACATTATTACATATTACTCAGCAACCTTTGTTTCTGTTGTACTAGCCGAACTCTTACCTAGTTTTTCTAACATACAGTCAATTGCTGCCTGCAATTGATTATCTTGCTCGCCATCAGACTCTCTGTATGCTGCTGTATCCAACTCAACCTCAATATCCGGTGCAATTCCCACCTCATGAATATCATTTCCATTCGGTGTAAAATACTTTGAAATTGTAAGTTTTATCGCCGAGCCATCTTCTAACGGAAATACACGTTGCACAATACCCTTTCCGTAAGTATTCTCACCTACAAGAGTACCAATGCCATAATCCTTAATCGCACCAGCAAAAATCTCCGATGCCGAAGCACTGTATCCATTAATCAATATAACCAAAGGCTTGTTAAATTGATATTCATCTGTGGAAGTAAATTCACTCGTGACATTTCCGTCTTTGTCCTCTGTATAGACAATCTTGCCTTCCGGTAACATATAATCTAACATTGCAACGGCGATATCCAACAAACCACCACCATTATCTCGAAGATCAACAATCAAACCTTCCATACCATCGGAATTCAGTGCATTAATGCCTTCTACAAATTGCTCACCAGTAACCTCATAAAAGCTTGAAATCTGAATATAACCAATATTATTATCCAACATCTTATATTCAACGGTCGGATTCTCTACCTTTTGTCTTGGCATAGTAAAGTCATGCTCTTTCACATCAGAAGCACGATACACAGTGATTGTCACCTCTGTACCTTCCTCACCACGAATCTTATCCACTACGTTATCAATATCCTGATCTGTAACATCTTCACCATTGACCTTCGTGATAACATCTTCTGACTGTATACCAGCTTCCTTTGCAGGACCATCAAAGACTTTGGTTACTGTAATAACCTTTGTTTCAACATCCTGTGAAACCTGCACACCAACACCTACATACTCTCCCTCTGTGTCCTCCATAAAGCTAGCATATTCTTCAGCAGAATAATATACTGAATAAGGATCATCTAAGCTATCCATATATCCGCGAATAATTCCCTCTTGCTTAGCTACATCATCATCCTCAAAATAGAAGTTCTCTTCAATAATATCTTCAATCGCTTCCAGCTTATCATTGGTATCCTTACCAATGACATCACTGTTCTTTAACAATTCAACAGATTCTTCCTCTGTATCTTTTGTTACAGCACTCTGACTAGTTGTCTCCATCTCGTCCTTTACCATCTTAACCGAACTCTTACAACTAACCAAACATCCCATCACAGCAACTAAAGCAAGCCCTATTGCCACACGGTTTATCCAAGTTTTCTTCATTCCAATCCTTCTTTCACTTTATACTATTCATTATCTCCTAATCAATATATGCCCAAATCTTATTGTAAATATCCTAATGGGTCCACATAATTTCCATCCACACGCACACCAAAGTGTAAATGTGGACCTGTAGAATATCCCGTGGAACCTGCTGCTGCAATCTGCTGTCCCGCAACAACATACTCTCCTGCCGCCACCATAAGCGAAGAGTTATGCATATAAACCGACACAACACCACCGCCATGATCAATACAGATATAATTACCTTCCGCATAATTATAGGTTGATACAATTACTGTTCCAGCAGCCGCTGCCACAATCGGATCACCTGTATTGCAAGCAATGTCTAACCCTTTATGGTATGTGCTCGCTCCTGCCGTCGGCGACTCGCGATTACCAAAATATGATGTAATTCTAGTATTCCCAGGTGCCGGCCAAGTGAATACACCACCAGTATACGTACTATCTGCGCTGCTACTAGCTGCTGCTTCCGCCGCTGCAATAATTGCTTCCGCTTCCGCCTGTGCCGCAGCATATTTCGCAACTTCATCCTCTTGCACCTGAATGGATGCCTCATATTCAGCAACCTGCGCACTCTTCTCAGAAACCAAGGTCTCCATTGTAGTCTTTTGCTCGTTTACCTGTGCCTGGAGCGTTTGATTTGTTTCCAAATCCTTATCCAGCTTCTGCTTCATATTGGCAACCTGTTCCTTTGCTTTTTTCAACTTCTTAAGGATATTATAATCATACAAAGATACTTGTGAAATATACTCTGTTTTATTAATCAAATCCGTCATCGAGGTTGCTGTCAATAACACATCCAAGTAACCTTCATTGCCTGACTCATACACCATCTGAATTCGCTGCTTCATTGCTTCATATTGATCTTTCTGTGCAACCTTTGCCAAATCCAAACTTTTTTGTGTTTCTGCAATTGATGCTTCTAACTCTTTTTGACTTTTTTCCAAACGAACAATCTCCGTCTGTAACTTTGTCAATTCCAAATCTAACTCAATAATATATTTTTCTATATCATTTTTTTTGGTTTCCAGACTATCTAAGATTTCTTGTGCTGCATTCTTCTTTTTTTCTGCTTCTTGAGCATCCTCACGTGCTTTATCCACCGAAGCATCTGCTGTGCCATTATCCGTACTCGTCTGTGCACTTTCAGTTTCTGTCGTTGCTTCCTCCGTTGTATTTCCCTCTGTCGCATAACTCACGAAACCGTCCGCACAACAACCCAACATCATACTCAGCACTAGCAGATAACATACTATTTTTTTTAATCGTTTTCGTTCTACAACTACTTTAATTGTTTGATTTTTCATTTGATTCTTCATAAATCAACAATCCTCCGTATATGCAACTTACTACACTTTTAAATGTCTATGTGTTGTTAACAAGCTTCCAAAAAAGCCAACGCCTACACCAATCAGGATTGCAAGAGGTGCCATTCCCTTAAACACTTCACTAACTGGCACAAATTCCACCATATTGGCAACCAAAGAAAAATGCTCTGATAAATATCCAGTCATCGCATTATAAACAAAGTAGATAATAATAACTGGTATAACAGAACCAACCAAACCAATGATAACACCTTCAACCAAAAATGGTGCCCTTACAAAAATATCCTTCGCACCAATCAGCTTCATAATTGCAATCTCTTCTTTACGAACAGAGATACCAATTGTAATCGTATTGCTAATCAAAAACAAAGAAACCAATAACAAAATAGAAATAATTCCCATCGAAACATAACTCACCAATGTGTTTACAGCACTTAAACTCTTCGCTGTTCCATCACTGCTATTCACTTTACGGACTCCTGTAAGCTCCTGCAACTGTTTTACAGTAGCTTCCTGCTTATCAATATCCTTCAATGTCAGTTCAAATGACGAGGAATGTTCTAAGGGATTATCCTCACCAAAAACAGATTTCACATATTCCTCATCACCGTTATATACATCCTGCACATATCCCTTCCATGCATCATCAGATGAAATATAATTAATTGTATTGATATTATCTATCTGCTCAATCCGCTGACCAATTTGTGTAATCTGCTCCTCACCGATTCCTTCTTCAAAAAAAACAGACACAGTCAACGAGTTTTGTATATCTTTTATCTCGTTTTTCATATTCAAAACTACAGAATAAAACACACCAAATAAAAACAAGCATGCTATCATAGTACCCACTGATGCCAAAGAAAAAAGCAGATTGCGCTGAATGTTCTTGAGACCCTGTTTGATACTATATCCCAATGTACTAATCTTCATCTCTATAACCACCTTTTTCTTCATCACTAACAATCCTGCCCTTTTTCAACGTAATAACACGTTTCTGCATAAGATTGACAATTTCTTTATTGTGAGTAACAACAATTACTGTTGTTCCTTTTTCATTGATATCCTCTAATAATCTCATAATTTCCAGAGAATTCTTCGGATCCAAATTACCTGTCGGCTCATCTGCAAGAATAATCTCTGGTTGGTTCACAATTGCTCTTGCCAAGGCGACTCTCTGCTGTTCTCCACCGGACAACTCCTTAGGATATTGCTTATATTTATCTGCCAAATTCACCATAGTCAAGGTTCCTGGCACCTGTCTGCGAATCTCATTAATGGGACGTTCAATTACCTGCTGCGCAAAAGCAACATTTTCAAACACAGTTCGATCCTTTAACAAACGGAAATTTTGAAACACTACACCAATCTTACGCCGTAGCATCGGAATCTCCTTACGTTTCATTTTACTGTAAAACGTACCATCAACAGTGATCTCACCATCTGTTGGTTTAATTTCCTTTAAAAGCAACTTTATTAAAGTTGTCTTTCCCGAACCACTACTTCCTACAACAAATACAAACTCACCCTTCTTAATTCGAAAGCTGATATTATCCAATGCTTTTGTGCCTGTAGGATATTGCATAGTTACGTGATCAAGCACTACCATATACTTCTTCCTTTCTTCTTACGTCTTATCGCTCATTTTCTTACTATTGTGAGCATTTACTTCAGCAAAGGATTAGTATTCCAATGACTC
>CAYTOQ010000130.1:0-6168 GCA_964439445.1 uncultured Clostridium sp.
GTCGCACCAATGCAACGCAAATTTCCATAATCCTTAATCTGTTCAAACAAAGAAAGCTGAATGGAATTACGAATTACACCTACTCCAAAGATTGCAAATATAAATGCTACAAAGAAGAATAACAGTATCATAATATATATTGTATTCCCTTCATCTCCTTGCAGATAAAATGCCGCCAAATCATCATTGATGGTTCCGTCTACTCCATAAGTAGACGTAAGATATTCAAAGTTCTGATTAATATGATACGGACTATCTCCAGTTACATACATCGCCTGAGATAATTCTCTTTCTTCCACAGCCAGATAATATCCACCAACAAGAACCTTATCTACAATAGCATCATCGGTAATAGCACGAATCTCCTCTTCCGTTTCCGTAAAGAGAATCATTTCGTAATCATTATCTTTTATAATCTCTGCCTTTTTCATATCCATATAGCTAAATCCCAGATTTAACAGGATATACAGTAACACTACAGTTAAGGCTGTTCCAAGAATCGTCAGCACAGTCCTTCGTTTATTTATTTTCAGATACTGCATTGCTAATGATTTGTAATTCTTCATATATACTTCCCACTTTCCAAACTTTAAACTCTTAAACTCCTCATAACTATGTAATCCTTCATAGTTATGAAACTGCTTTCTACGAAACATCCTATTCTATACTACAATGTTTTCCGCCACCTACTGCTTACTCACCGCCTCAATTGGACGCATCTTTGCAGCCCACCTCGCAGGGAAATATCCAGCAAAAACCCCAAGACAAATAGCAAACACGATAGCTGCAAGAGCTAACCACCAAGGAATTACCGCAAGCTGTTCTCCTACATTTAACTCCATCATCTTGCCCGCAATCTTGTTGATACCAGCACCTATCAGATAAGATATCAAAACACCTAATACACCACCAATAGCACCTAGAATACCCGACTCCAACAAAAACAAATATAATAATTCATCCGGATCACAACCCAACACTTTCAAAATACCTATTTCTTTCAAGCGGTCATATACTGCGGTCATCATAGTATTACTAATACCAATTACTGCAACCAGCAATGCGATCATACCGATACCAGCTAATACCAACTGTGCAATTGCCAGAATTCGTTCCATAGAATCTGCATATTCCTTATCACTAGTTGCCTGAAAACCACGATTCGTAAGCTTTTCAATTACTGTATCTACATATTCACTGTCATCCACATAAACATACGCCCTGCCATATATCCAATCTCTGTAAGGATTTCCTTCTTTGTCTGTTGGTTGTCCAATAATGACACCCTCACTATTACGCTTCAAATAAGTTTTCAAGGTATCCATATCGCAATACACATTGTAGTCATATTCGTCTGCTGTCATTCCAGAAATATTCACACTTCGTTTATCAGCAAAATTACTATTCATGATATCCACAATGACCTGTCCACGTTCTCCAACAAAGGATGGTCGCTCTGCCTCTTTCATTTCTTCAATGAGCGCACCTGTACTCTCGTCATAAAAGAAATCACGAGCTTCCTGTCCAAGTATAAGCTCCAATTTTCTACCCTTACTCTTTGGCAATTCTCCATCCTGTAGCTGAAGGGATTCCATATATTCCCTTGGAACACCAAGAATTTCCACAAAGCTTTCATACTTATCCACCTGCAAAATAGTAGTGTAAGAAATGGTTGGATACACTGCTTCCACGTGGTCAAATCCAGCAATCTCCTCAATTATCTTGTCTGTTAGCATCTTATCCTTACGATTCGATTGTTCTAAGCTACTCACTTCAATTCGTCTAAGCGTATCTCCCTGAAAATTCTTCATAATCAGGTCCTTCGCACCAATTCCAATAGAAATCAGGGACACAATCGAAATAACACCAATTACCACGCCAAGAATTGTGAGAAAGGTTCGGATTCCTCTTTTTTTCATATTTGTAATGCACAAACGCCAAATCCATGCCATACTAAAACTCCTCTAAGATTTTCTTCTTTCTCTTTGCCCGTCGAATAATTACTACCGCTACAATTGCTACTACTACAATTACACCAACTGCCCATTTTACAACAGTCCAGTCTGTCTTTTCTTTCTGCTCGCCTTTTACAAGTTCCAAATCGTCATAAATAGGTCTTGTAATATCAATTTCTATTTCGCACTTTTCTTCTTTCTGATTTCCATCAATATCCTCATAAGTGATTGTAAGATATGACTTGCTGTTATTATTTGTTACCTCCGCTGCTGTTGTAATGATATCTACATTACCACTTTTTCCCGGTTCAATATTGCCAATGTAGCTTTCCTGTTTCTCCACACCATCACCGTCAAGCTTGATTGTTGTATTATAGAGAGAACCTTCTCCTAGGTTGTTAATCTTGGCTGTCACCTCTACACTGTCACCGATACGAATATCGCCACCTTCTATAAAAAGGTCGGTAACTGTTAATCTCTGCTCCATAGTAATTGGAAGAAAAATATTGTCTTCTACAGTATGCTCCATACCATTACTGCTCTCATACTCTGACTTAATTGTCATCTTGTAAGATTTCTCTTCTAAGCCCTTTGCAGCTTTCATCTTAAATGTTAGCTCCTGCTCGCTATTCGCTGCAACAGACTCCACAAAGGCTGTTCCTGCACCCTCAACCGGGAGAATTTCTCCATTCTCTGTATATAGTGTAACCTTTATATTTTTAATCGTTGTCTTTGCCGCTGTATTTTTCAATACTAACTTCAAATCAAACTCCTTACCGCCCACAACGGAGCCACCTGATACACTGTAATCCGACACCATAAGCCGCGGTGTCGCTGCTTCCACCTTGGAAGATACACTAAAAATGCTAATCAACATCGCAAACATTCCAAGGATACAAACCCACATACAATTTCTCTTTCTTAACTGTTTCATTTTATATCAACCCTTCTCTCTAAATACTTTCTACAATCTCACCATCCGCAATACGAACAATACGGTCTGCTTCTCTTGCAATGTCAATATTATGTGTGATAAGAATCAAAGTCTGATTTAATTTCTTAACCGAATCCTGCAATAAGGTAATGACCTCTGTACCATTCTTAGAATCCAACGCACCTGTTGGCTCATCTGCCAGCAATAATGCAGGGCGATTTGCCAAGGCTCTTGCAATCGCTGCACGCTGCTGTTGTCCACCGGATAACTGGTTTGGCAAATGATTCTTACGATCCTTTAATCCAAGCATTTCAATAACATAATCCACATACTCTTTGTCAGGCTTTCTATGGTCTAATAAGATTGGCATCATAATGTTTTCTTCCACGGTCAATACTGGAATTAAATGATATGCCTGAAACACAAATCCAATTTTTCTTCTGCGGAACACAGACATCTGCTCATCATTTAACTTTGTGATGTCTTTACCATCTACTACGATTTTTCCACTATTTGGTGTGTCCACACCACCGATTACATTTAAGAGAGTGGATTTACCCGAACCAGACGCGCCAACGACTGCCAATACCTCACCTTGTTGCACTGTTAAATTCACGTTATGCAATCCCCATACACGAGTATCTCCTTCACCATATACCTTTGTTACGTTTTCTAATGTTACAATATCCATATCTTTTACCATCCTTTCACATTAAAGCTTTGATTATATTCTCGTATCATTTTTTACTTATTCATTTGATATTACTTATCTCGCCTTTCAGGTTAACATAATACAAAAATTTCATTATTCTCCGCTTGCCATCAAATCCTCTGCCATGCTCTGCTTCATGCTGATAAGCGGTGCGTATACCGAACCACAAAGTACTACAACCGATAATACCAGACCTAATAACATTCCAAGCCACGGTATTGTGTAATGTACATCCCAAAGCATTCTCATGAAATAATACACTCCATAGCTAAACAGGTTTCCTATAAGAATGCCTAACACATTGGCTGCGATTGCTGTAATCACACCCTCTAGCATTACCATTTTTATCAAACGCTTCTTGGATACACCTATCACCCGAAGCTGCGCAAACTCTTTTCTCCTCATATGAATGTTACTTGCAGTTGTATTGATAATATTCACACTGCTTACTGTTGCGATAAAGAGCATAAATGCAAAAGCATACATAACAGTATTTTTCATTATGTTTATTTCTTGTAACATAAATATATAATACACTTCATAACCCTCGTCCTTTTCCTGATCATAATAAAAGAAGCTATCATAATCCTCGGCAGATAAACCTTCATCCACGTGATACGCCATTCCTACTACTGAATTCTCATTCTGTCCAGTCATCGCAAAATATTGTTCTAAAGGAAGTACAATGGAGAAATCAATATTTTCCATATTAGTATCTCTTTCCAAAACCCCTTCAATTACATAGGTCTTATAAGCACCTTCGGCAATCAGCTTACTTTTGCACTCAGCCAATTTTTTATATCTATACGATCGAAACGATTCCCCATCAATGTTACCATCATTTTCTTCTGCTTCCTCCTGTTTTCCTTCTAGCACTTCTATCATCATATCATTCAACTTCTTAGCGTCCACAATATCAATGGTATCTCCAACTTTGTAGTCTGTGATTTCTGTTTCCATAATTACAGAGGTATATAACGTATTCCCTTCGTCATCCGTCTTATCTACCAGAGTTTTCGTTCCATTGACTACTACAATGCCGTTCTCACTGACATCTAAGGTTCCATCCACCAAATGCTCCTCATATCTTGCATAATCCTTTTCATTATATCCATAAATGGTTATCCTGCTTTGTAATGCTTTACGAAAAAACGTTTCCTCCTCACCATCATGATCTTGGTATATATATCCCAACGATGGATGATCTCTATAATCATCCGTCAAATGATCTTTAATCGCATTATCATCTACTAACAACGTTTGTGTCTGATACATCTGCCGAACGTCTGTCACATGTTCATTTTCCGCCACACTTTTAAGAAAATCTTTATTCGGAAGTCTTTTTTGTATCTCATCTATCGGTTCACCTATTCCTTCTATAGACCAAGTACTCGCATCGTAGGTCACCTGATAATAGCCATTGATATCATTCATGTCATCCATATAGACAGAAAATAATTTTATCGAACCTAAACATGCGATTAATGCAGTAATTCCTAGAAACATAGCTCCTACACTTTTATAAAACTTGCCCGGACTTCGCATCAGACTCTTATATGCATAATCACCCTCGATACCGAATATCCTTCCATAGATGCTCTTCTTTCTCACTTTAATCTTCTCTTTGCGGATTCGGAACTCTCCCTTTAACGCGCTTACCGGTGTCATTCCCGTTACCAGCTTGCAGTTCTCTTCCATTGCAAAGTACAAATCACCAAAGTATGCAATCAATATCAATACAATTGGTATTATATGCATAGATAACTCAAACGAAATAAATAAGCTAACAAGAAACATCCCAATTTGTCCAATTGCGACACCAATCACAATACCAAAGCTTTCCATAATGGAACCCTGGGTATAAATGATAGCCCGAAGCTGCCCCTTTGATGCTCCAATACATCTTAGATTTCCGTAATCCTTAATCTGTTCAAACAACGAGAGCTGAATGGAATTGCGGATAACTCCTACACCAAAGATTGCAAATATATATGCGACTAACAATGCAAACAAAATCATTATGTATATCATACTAGAGTCACTTCCTTGGAAGGAAAATGCGGCGATAAACTGATCAATCTCACCCTCTACTCCATAGGTGGATGTCAGATATTCGAAATTCTTATCAATGCGGTACGGACTATCCCCCTTGATAAATATGGCATTTTCATATTGTTCATCGTTGGATATATACCAACTACCCACATACGCAGTCTTTACAACCGGATCCTTGCTAATCTGTGCAATTTGCTCCGCTGTTTCCGTATAAAGAATCATCTCATAATCGCCATAAAGACTAATGTATTCATCCTTTATAAAATCCATATAGCTAAATAATAAATTTAAAAGGACATACAATATCAATACAGTTAAGGATGTTCCCAATATAGTTAGACGTGTTCTTCGCTTATTCAGTTTTAGGTACTGAACGGCAAGTGCTTTGTAATTTCCCATCTCTTCCTCTCTCCTCTCAAAAATAAAAGGGTATAACTTTTTTAGTTATACCCATTATAAAATACCAAAGTTACATTATCGTGACATTCATTCTTACAGTTTTGTAAGAAAAC
>CAYTOQ010000131.1:0-6124 GCA_964439445.1 uncultured Clostridium sp.
AGGCGGCAGATATTACTGCGTTCCAGGCAACTACCGTACCTGCTGGTGAAGACCAGAAACCAATGGTAGAGCAGACAAGAGAGATTGTTCATAAGTTTAATACCGTGTATGGTGATGCTTTGACTGAACCTACGATTTTGTTGCCGGATAATGAGGCATGCTTGCGACTTCCAGGTATTGACGGTAAGGCAAAGATGAGTAAGTCCCTTGGAAACTGCATTTACTTATCAGAGGAACCGGATGAGATTCAGAAGAAGGTTATGAGTATGTTTACAGACCCTGACCATATCAAGATTACAGACCCTGGTAAGCTAGAGGGTAATACGGTATTTACTTATTTGGATGCATTTAGCAAACCAGAGCATTTTGAACGTTACTTACCGGATTATGCAAATTTGGATGAGTTAAAGGAGCACTATACAAGAGGTGGTCTTGGTGATGTTAAGGTAAAGAGATTCCTTAATAATGTAATTCAGGAGGAGTTAGAGCCAATTCGCAACCGTAGACATGAGTATGAGAAGGATATTGCTTATGTATATGATGTGTTGAAGAAGGGTAGTGAGGAAGCAGAGCGTGTGGCACAGGAAACTTTAGATAAGGTTAAGGCTGCAATGCGAATTAACTACTTTGAGGATCAGGATTTGATTGCAAGTCACATTGCAAAGTATCAGGGATAATATAACGAGAGGTTACGACCTCTCGTTTTCATATTTAAAATAAGTTGACATATCCAATAGAATCCCATATAATAACCGTTGGTTTAATGTGTTATCGAAGTAACACTGTGATGTGATAAAGTGATTGATTGAAAAGATATCCATAATGTGTTAAAATTATTTCGTTTTATGCAAATAGAGAAAAGGAGAACTGATATGATGGAAAAACTGTTACATACCCCTGAGGGTGTAAGGGACATTTATGACAACGAATGTAAGAAAAAGTTAAAGGTTCTTGCAAAGATGCATCATGCATTGTCTTTATACAGTTATAATGATATAGAAACACCAACCTTTGAATTTTTTGATATTTTTAACCAAGACAAAGGCTCTGCGACATCCAACGAGATGTATAAGTTTTTTGATAGGGAGAATAATACCTTGGTATTGCGTCCGGATATGACGCCAAGCATCGCAAGATGTGTAGCCAAGTATTATAACGATGAAGAATTGCCAATCCGTCTTTGTTATCAAGGTAAGACTTTTATGAACACCCACAATCACCAGGGTAAGTTAAATGAAATTACACAGTTAGGTGCGGAATTAATTAATGATGATTCTTCTGCTGCAGATGCAGAGGTGATTGCAACGGTTATAGACTGTTTCTTAGCTACCGGTCTAAAAGAATTTCAGATTGAGATTGGTGAGGTGGATTTCTTTAAAGGAATTTTGGAGCAGGAACACTTAGAGGACGATGCTGTAGATGAAATTCGTGAACTGATTCATAATCGCAATTTTTTTGGTTTGGAATCTCGACTTAAAGAATTGAATTTATCGGAAATGGTTGAGAAAGTTTTGTTAAGCTTTGACCAGTTGTTTGGTGGTTTGGAAATGCTAGATACAGCAAAGAAGCTTGTATCTAATCAAACATCTATTGAGGCAATTGAACGTTTGGAAAAGGTGTATAAAGCGCTTTCATATTCAGGTTATGAACAATATATTAGCTTTGATTTTTCCTTACTTAGCCGTTACGAATATTATACCGGAATTGTATTTCGCGGTTATACATATGGAACAGGTGATGCAGTAGTAAAGGGTGGTCGCTATAACAATTTATTAAAACAGTATGGAAAAGATGCACCAGCCATTGGATTTGCATTTTATATCGACGATTTGATGATGGCAATTTCCAGACAAAAGATTGACGTTGCTATTGATAATTCGGATAGCATTATTCTTTACAATATCGAACAACAAGAAACTGCAATTCGAATTGCTAATCATTTACGAAAAACGGATCGTAAAGTGGAATTAATTCGCAAGTCAAAGAAAAAAGACGTTGCAGATTATGCTGATTATGGAAAGAAAAATCATTTTTCAGGAATGTTTTATTTAACTTCTGATACCGCAGTTGATATATATGATTTCGTATCAGATGAAGTTGCACATGCATTGGTAGAAGATGTTGAAATGGTATAAGATTAGTGAGGAATGAATATGAGATATTTAACATTTGCGTTAGCCAAGGGAAGACTTGCAAAGAAGACCTTGGGATACTTAGAACAAATCGGAATTACTTGTGAAGAAATGAAAGATCCAGATACAAGAAAACTTATTTTTGTTAATGAAGAATTAAAACTGCGTTTCTTTCTTGCAAAAGCTGGAGACGTACCAACCTATGTAGAATATGGTGCTGCCGATATTGGAGTGGTTGGTAAGGATACCATTATGGAAGAAGAACGCGACAATATTTATGAAGTGCTAGACTTAGGTTTTGGAAAGTGTAGAATGTGTGTATGTGGTCCTGAATCCGCAAAGGAAATCTTACAAAAAAATGAAATTATTCGTGTAGCAAGTAAGTATCCGAATATTGCCAAGAATTATTTTAATACAAAGAAAAATCAAACCGTAGAAATTGTGAAGTTAAACGGTTCGGTGGAGCTTGCTCCAATCGTTGATTTGTCGGATGTGATTGTAGATATTGTTGAAACCGGAACCACCTTAAAGGAAAACGGGCTAGGTGTATTAGAAGAAATCTGTCCGTTGTCCTGTCGTATGGTGGTGAACAAAGTTAGTCTTAAGATGGAGCAGGAGCGAATCATGAAGATTGTAAAGGATTTGAAGAAATTACTTTACGAAAACTAGGTTTTAAGAGAGAATAGAACAAAATTCGTTCGAAAGAAAAATAGATATATTATAAATTATGAACGAGAATATTGCATTAAGGAAATATGAAAACGTATGAATTAAGAAAGGACGGATAAAATGCGTATTGTAAAATTAACATCTGAGACAAAGAAAAATCTGTTAGATGACTTATTAAAGAGAAGCCCGAACAATTATACAGAGTATGCAGATACCGTGCAGGAAATTGTAGATAATGTAAAGGAAAATGGAAACAAGGCGTTATTTGACTACACAAAGAAGTTTGATAAAGCAGATATCAACGAAGGAAATATCAAGGTTACAAAGGAAGAAATTGAGGAAGCTTATAAGCAGGTAGATGAGCACTTGTTAGAGGTTATCCGCAAGGCCTTGGTAAATATTCGTACCTATCATGAGAAACAGAAACAATATAGCTGGTTTGACACTACTGAAAATGGTACTATGCTTGGACAGAAGGTAACCGCCATGAATTCGGTTGGTGTATATGTTCCTGGTGGTAAAGCAGTATATCCTTCCTCTGTTTTGATGAATATTGTTCCAGCGAAGGTTGCTGGTGTTAAGAATATTATTATGACCACACCTTGTAACGCAGAAGGTAAGGTATATCCAACTACCTTAGTTGCAGCCAATGAAGCTGGCGTAGATGCGATTTATAAGGCTGGTGGAGCACAGGCAATCGCAGCTCTTGCTTATGGAACAGAGTCGGTACCGAAGGTAGATAAAATTGTAGGTCCTGGTAACATTTTCGTTGCTTTGGCAAAGCGTGCGGTATATGGATATGTAAGTATTGATTCCATTGCCGGCCCATCTGAGATTTTGGTGTTGGCTGACGAGAGCGCAAACCCTCGTTTTGTAGCTGCTGATTTATTATCACAGGCAGAACATGATGAGTTAGCTTCTGCAATCCTTGTTACCACCTCAGAAGAGTTGGCAGAGAAGGTTTCTGTGGAAGTAGATAAATTTATTGCAGAGTTAAGCAGAAGTGAGATTATGCAGAAGTCTATTGATAATTATGGGTATATTTTGGTTGCAGAGAACATGGAGGATGCCATTTCTGCGGCAAATGATATTGCAAGTGAGCATTTAGAGATTGTAACTAAGAATCCGTTCGAGGTGATGATGCGCATTCAGAACGCAGGTGCAATCTTTATCGGCGAGTATAGCTCTGAACCACTTGGTGATTATTTTGCCGGTCCAAACCATGTATTACCAACAAACGGTACTGCAAAGTTTTTTTCACCGCTTAGCGTAGATGATTTTGTAAAGAAGTCCAGTATCATTTATTACTCTAAGGAAGCGTTAGAGCCTGTACATCAGGATATCATTGATTTTGCAACGAGCGAACAGTTGACTGCTCACGCAAATTCAATAAAGGTAAGATTTGAATAAAAGTTCATATGTAGATTTTATAATAATATAAATATTGCAAATCTTTGAAAAGGGACTTTGATTTACTCAGAGTTCTTTTTCTTTTGAAAAATGACTCAAATTGTGGCATTTTACAGAATAATATGTTAAAATAACTATTTGTGAAAGATTGTTAACTTTTTTGATGTTAATTAGTTACAATAACGGCTTGGATTGAAAGGAGTTCTTATGGCAGATAGAATAGCGTATATCGAAAGAAAAACAAACGAAACCGATATCAAGTTAGAACTACATATTGATGGTACCGGTCAGACAAAGATTGATACAGGAATTGGTTTCTTTGACCATATGTTGAATTCTTTTGCCAGACATGGTTTTTTTGATCTGAAGCTTTTGGTAAAAGGTGATTTGTATGTAGATTCTCACCACACTATTGAAGATACAGGTATTGTGCTAGGACAGGCAATCAAGAAAGCGATTGGTGACAAAAAAGGAATTAAGCGTTACGGACAACGAATCTTACCGATGGATGAGACCTTAATGCTTTGTTCTTTGGATTTGTCCGGCAGACCATATTTTTCGTATGATATGAATTTAACTGTGGATCAGGTGGGATACTTTGATACAGAGATGGTAAAGGAGTTTTTCTATGCGGTATCCTATGGTGCAGGGATGAATTTACACATCAAACAATTAGACGGAAGTAATAATCATCATTTGATTGAGGCAGCATTTAAAGCATTTGCAAAGGCGTTAGATGAGGCGACTCAGATTGATCCTAGAATGAAGGATGTGGTTCTTTCAACCAAAGGAACCCTGTAATACAACCACAGATACAAAAACATCTGCATGAAAGGGAGCATAATATGAATAATCAAATTGAGTATGTGGCAAAACCACTTACATGTAGTCAGGATTTTGACACATTTAAGTTAGATGCCAACGGATTAATTCCGTGTATTACACAGGACTATCAAACCAATGAGGTTTTGATGATGGCATATATGAACAAGGAATCATTTGAAAAGACGTTAGAGACAGGGTATATGGTCTACTATTCCAGAAGCCGAAAAAAGCTTTGGAAAAAGGGCGAGGAAAGCGGTCATTTGCAGTATGTACAGGAGCTGCTGATTGATTGTGATAAGGATACCATTTTGGCGAAGGTTGCCCAGGTGGGAGCGGCTTGTCACACGGGGAATCCGACCTGTTTTTACACATCTTTAACAAATCAAGATTAATGGAGGTATTAAGATGGCATTTTTAGGAGAATTTTTAACTTATCTTTTTAAGTTTATTATTTTAGGTGGTGTTACAATAGCGGCGGTACTTTGTGGTGCAAAGTACAAAAAGAGTAAGATTGCAAAAGCCGCAGCAGAGGCTGACACATCTAATACAGAAGAGACAGAAAACTAAGCGAGGTACAAAAACGTGAAGAAATATGGTTTGAATGAATTAAGAAGAATGTATTTGGAATTTTTCGAGAGTAAGGATCATCTTAAGATGAACAGCTTTTCGTTAGTTCCACAGAATGACAACTCATTGTTGTTGATTAATGCTGGTATGGCTCCGCTTAAGCCTTACTTTACCGGACAGGAGATTCCACCTAGAAAGCGTGTGACGACCTGTCAGAAGTGTATTCGTACCGGTGATATTGAAAATGTTGGTAAAACAGCACGTCATGGTACCTTCTTTGAAATGTTGGGTAACTTTTCTTTTGGTGATTACTTCAAGCACGAAGCAATTGCTTGGTCTTGGGAGTTTTTAACCGAAGTGTTAGAAATGGATCCAGAGCGTCTTTATCCATCTGTATACGAAGAGGATGATGAGGCGTTTGATATCTGGAACAAAGAGATTGGTATTGCTCCAGAGCGTATCTACCGTTTTGGTAAGGAAGATAACTTCTGGGAGCACGGTTCAGGCCCTTGTGGTCCTTG
>CAYTOQ010000132.1:0-6033 GCA_964439445.1 uncultured Clostridium sp.
GACACTTAAGGCTTTGGATAAGTTGATTAAGTAAAGGATGGGTTTCATTTATGGCTCAGATATTATTCGTATCACTTGGCTGTGACAAGAATTTGGTGGATAGCGAAGTAATGCTTGGTTTGTTGCAGGAAAAGGGACATACAATTACAAATGAAGAAGACAATGCTGATGTAGTGGTTATTAATACCTGTTGCTTTATTCATGATGCAAAGGAAGAAAGCATTGAGAACATTATCGAGATGGGAAAACTGAAGGAACGTGGTAAGCTAAAGGCATTGATTATAACAGGATGTCTGGCGCAACGTTACAAGGATGAGATAAAGAAAGAGCTTCCGGAGGTGGATGCAATTCTCGGAACGACAAGTACGGAGGCAATTGTAGAAGCTGTGGAAGAGGTGTTGACCGGCAAGGGTTATGAGCATTTTGAGGATATCAATTATCTTCCACCAAGTCATGAGGCTAGAGTGATTACTTCTGGAACACATATGGGGTATCTTAAAATTGCAGAGGGCTGTAATAAGCATTGTACCTATTGTATTATTCCAAAGGTAAGAGGGGATTTCCGTAGTGTACCATTGGAGGAATTGGTGGCGCAGGCGCGATTTTTGGTATCTAATGGAATTAAGGAAATATGTCTAGTTGCACAGGAAACAACCCTTTACGGTGTGGATTTATATGGTGAAAAGTCTTTACCGAGATTGCTTCAAGCCTTAGCAGAAATTGAAGAGTTGGAGTGGATACGTCTTTTATATTGTTACCCAGAAGAGATTACAGAAGAATTAATTTTAGAGATTCGAGATAACCCCAAAGTATGTCACTATATGGATATGCCGTTACAGCATTCGGAAGATACAATATTAAAACGAATGGGTAGAAGAACCAACAAAGAGGAGATTAAGAAAACGATTCGGCATATTCGAGAGTTAATTCCGGATATGGTAATTAGAACCTCTTTGATTACAGGATTTCCTGGTGAGACAAAGCAAGACCATGAAGCCTTGTTAGAATTTGTGGATGAGATGGAGTTTAATCGTTTGGGTGTGTTTACGTATTCGCCTGAAGAAGATACTCCGGCAGCAACATTTGAAAATCAGGTTGCTGAGGAGACCAAACAATTGTGGAAGGATGAAATTATGGAGCTCCAACAGGAGGTTTCCTATGATTTGAATTCTATTATGGTTGGAAAACGCATGAAGGTAATAGTGGAAGGATATCTGTATAAAGAGCAGATGTATATGTGTCGTTCTTATATGGATGCACCAGACATCGATGGATGTGTGTTTGTTTCTTCTGAGGAGGAACTATTATCTGGTGATTTTATTGAAGTTATAATTACAGATTTTAATGAATATGATTTGATAGGAGAAATAGTATGAATTTACCAAACAAACTTACAATTTTGAGAACTGTATTAATTCCGTTTTTTTTAGTGGCGATGTTATGGGATGTAGTACCATATGGAAATTGGATAGCGCTTGCAATTTTTGCAGTGGCATCCATTACCGATATGTTAGATGGTATGATTGCAAGGAAGTATAATCTAGTAACTAATTTCGGTAAATTCATGGATCCATTAGCGGATAAATTACTTGTATGTTCTGCAATGATAGCATTTGTTGAACTCGAAAGAATCCCTTGTTGGATTGTAATTGTGATTATTGCAAGAGAATTTATTATCAGTGGATTCCGTTTGGTGGCAGCAGATAATGGTATCGTAATCGCTGCTGGTATATGGGGAAAAATTAAGACAGCGGAGCAGATGGTTATGCTTTGTATATTAATTGCGGATTTTGGAAGTGTATTCCCAACAGCAGCCGGTACAATTCATTTGGTTGAGAATATACTAATCTATGTTGCATTAATTCTTACGATTGTTTCTTTGTTGGATTACTTATTACACAACAAGGGTGTATTAGCTGAAAACAATAAGTAGAATAAAACTTGTAAAAAATGGAATAATGAGAGTAAGTTAATATAATTAAGAAAAAGGGTATAAATGTTATCTTTTTTAAGACGGATATTTATATCCTTTTTTATTAAAATCATTTCCAATTTGTTACAAGTTATCCTTGAAATAATTTTGTAAAAGTACTAAAATATAATTGGCTAAAATTTGGTTTACTTACCGAAGTGAGCCTTATAATAAATATAAACGGAGGGCTAAAAATGAGCAATAAACTTACGTTGTCAGCAAGTGATAGAATCGCAGCATTACTTGATGACTCAAGTTTTGTTGAAGTTGGTGCTTACGTGACAGCTAGAACAACCGACTTTAACATGAAGGATCATGAAACACCGGCAGATGGTGTCGTAACAGGTTACGGTACAATCGACGGCAGACTAGTGTATGTGTACAGCCAGGACGCTAAGGTATTAGGTGGTTCTATTGGTGAGATGCATGCAGCAAAAATTGCGAAAATCTACGATATGGCACTTAAGATGGGTGCACCAGTAATTGGTTTGGTAGATTGTGCAGGTTTAAGATTACAGGAGGCAACTGATTCTTTGAATGCATTTGGTAGCATTTATTTGAAGCAGTCAATGGCTTCAGGCGTGGTACCTCAGATTACAGGTATCTTCGGCGTTTGTGGTGGTGGTAGTGCAATTATTCCAGCGTTATCAGATATCACATTTATGGTAAAGGATCAGGCGAAGTTATTCGTCAATACTCCAAATGCTTTAGATAGCAACTATATTGAAAAGCTAGATACTTCAGCAGCAACTTATCAGGAAAGCAACAACGCTTTAGTGGATGAAGTATTAGAGGATGATACAGCAGTACTTGGAAAGATTAGACAAGTTGTTGCAATGCTTCCTTCAAACAATGAAGATGATTCTAACTATGCAGATTGTTTAGATGATTTGAATAGAGAGATTCCTAACTTAGAAGGTCTTGCAGGTGATGCGAGAGCTGTTCTTACACATATCTCAGATAGCAACGTATTTGTTGAGTTGAAGAAAGAGTACGCTAAGGATATGGTTATCGGTTTCATTAAGTTGAATGGTATGACGGTTGGTTGTGTGGCAAACCAGGTATCAGATGGTGGTGATATGTTATCTACAAAGGGTGCATACATCGCAGCCGAGTTTGTCAACTTTTTAGACGCATTTAATATTCCAGTGCTTACATTGACAAATGTAAAAGGCTACAAGGCAACAATTGCTGAGGAGGCTGGTATAGCGAAAGCGACTGCTAAGCTTACCTTTGCATTTGCAAATGCAACAGTACCTAAGGTAAACCTAGTAATGGGCGATGCAATGGGAAGTGCATATCTTGCTATGAACTCAAAGTCAATCGGAGCAGATATGGAGTATGCATGGAATACAGCAAAGATTGGAACAATGGATCCGGATGCTGCAGTTAAGATTATGTATGCGAAGGAAGGCTATGATGCGGATCAGCTTGCAGAAGCAAAGAAGGAATATACAGCTAAGATGTCAAGTGCGCAGGCGGCTGCTAAGCGTGGTTTTGTAGATGATATTATTGATGGTGCATCTACAAGAAAACGTTTAATCGCTGCATTTGAGATGCTTTACACAAAGAGAGAAGACAGACCATTAAAGAAGCATGGTGCAGTATAGAGAGGAGATTAGCTACATGAAAATGAAAAAAATAGTTTTATTATTTTCTATGATTGCTGTTCTCTTTTCAATGACTGGTTGTAGTGATGGTCAGGAAAAAGTTGATTTTGAATATACCCAGACAGATATTATCGGTGATACATTGTATCAGTCATATCAGTTCCAAAATGCTGGTGATGCCTATCGTGCATATTTAGCTGATTCGGAGGAAGAATTAGCTGCGGCATTGTTGGGTGGTATCAATAACTTTGATACAGTCACAGAAGAATGTGGTGATTTTGTCGGATATCGTTCAAAAGATGGAGACAGCATAGAGTTTGATTTTGCAGCATTACAGTCTCAGGATGACACTATTTACTACGCTGCAATTGAAGCGTTAAATGAGCTTGTAGCAAATGTAGATGCTACAGTAGAAGAAAGTGGTAACACAGTTGTTGTAGAGGTAACTGCAATACATGAAAGTCGAGATGTAATATATACATTTGTTTATGAAAATAATCCGACCTATGCATATGCATACGAGATGTATCAGCAGTCGGTTGCTTCCTACCAGGTAAAAGAAGTTACAGCTTCACCTAATTACTCGCTTGGCGAGAAGATGGAAAAGGCTGCATACAATACATTAATGGGTATGGGAACCGTATTTATTGTATTAATCTTTATCGCTTTCGTAATTGGACAGTTTGAGAAGATTAATAAGATTTCTACAGCAGTTGGTAATTGGTGGGCAAATCGCAAGAACAAAGAGGTTGAGACTGAAACAGCAGTTGCTTCGGTTCAGGCACCGGTAACACCGGTAACAACCACCAATCCAATGGATGATGGACAGTTAGTGGCGGTTATTACTGCAGCGGTTGTAGCAGCAAACACAGCAGCTGGTGGTAGCGACAAATTGATTGTTCGTTCAATTAAAAAAGCAAAGAGATAGTTTAGGAGGAATATCACAATGAAAAATTATAGAATTACAGTGAATGGTGTAGCTTATGATGTAGCAGTTGAAGAATTAGGTGCAGGTACAGTTCCAGCAGCAGCTCCAGTAGCAGCTCCAGCGGCGGCTCCAGCAGCAGCTCCGGCAGCTCCAGCAACTCCAGTAGCAAGTGGTGCAGCAGGTGCGGTTAAAATCGAGTCTCCAATGCCTGGTAAGATTCTTGCAATTAAGGCAAATGCAGGACAGGCTGTTAAGAGAGGCGATGTTGTAATGATTCTTGAGGCTATGAAGATGGAGAATGAAATTACAGCACCGGAAGATGGTACAGTTGCAAGTATTAATGTTGCAGTTGGTGATAGCGTAGAGTCCGGTGATACACTTGCTTCATTAAACTAATTGATGTAGACAAATCACTTTAGACAGGAGGCAGTGAGAATGGATTATATTTGGACTACGTTGCAAAACTTGGCGGGTCAGACTGCATTTGCTAATCTTTACTGGGGTAACTTTGTAATGATTGCGGTGGCTTGTATTTTCCTTGTTCTTGCAATTAAATTTGGCTTTGAGCCATTGTTATTAGTTCCAATTTCCTTCGGTATGTTACTTTCGAATATGTTCCCTGGTATCATAGCAGAAGGTGGACTTTTACATTATTTTTATTTGTTAGATGAGTGGAGTATTTTACCATCCCTTATCTTCTTAGGTGTAGGTGCGATGACAGACTTTGGTCCGCTAATTGCGAATCCTAAGAGCTTCTTATTGGGAGCAGCAGCACAGTTTGGTATTTATTCTGCGTATTTCTTTGCAATTTGGATGGGATTCAATGACAAAGAAGCAGCAGCGATTTCGATTATTGGTGGTGCAGATGGTCCTACTTCTATTTTCTTAGCTGGTAAGCTTGGAATGGGTGGAACTCTTATGGGTCCGATTGCGGTTGCAGCGTATTCGTATATGGCGTTGGTACCGGTTATTCAGCCACCAGTTATGAAGTTCTTTACAACAGAGAAAGAACGTAAGATTAAGATGGAACAGTTGAGACCAGTTTCAAAGTTAGAAAGAATTTTATTCCCAGTTGTTGTTACTATCGTGGTTGTATTAATTCTTCCTACAACAGCTCCATTAGTTGGTTTATTAATGTTAGGTAACTTGTTCCGTGAGTGTGGTGTTGTTAAGCAGTTAACAGAGACAGCTTCGAATGCACTTATGTATATTGTAGTTATCTTACTTGGTACATCGGTAGGTGCAACCACTACAGCTCAATCCTTCCTTAATACAGATACTCTTAAGATTGTTGTACTTGGTTTGATTGCATTTGTAATTGGTACAGCAGCTGGTGTATTGTTTGGTAAGTTGATGTGCTGGGCTACAAAGGGTAAAATTAATCCGTTGATTGGTTCTGCAGGTGTATCTGCGGTGCCTATGGCAGCCCGTGTATCTCAGAAGGTTGGTTCAGAAGCAGATCCTACTAACTTCTTATTGATGCATGCGATGGGACCTAACGTAGCAGGTGTTATCGGTACTGC
>CAYTOQ010000133.1:0-6005 GCA_964439445.1 uncultured Clostridium sp.
TCTTTTTTTAGCCTTCGCAAGAACTGATAATTCAGGTCATCCAAGATTTCTCCGGTGAGCTTCTTATCTATGAAATCATAAAAAGCATCCCTTTGTGGCTTTTCTCCCTGCGTGAGCCAGATAAATGCAAGGTCTCTTTCACATAATTCAACAATACGGTCAACAGATTTTACTCCTCGCATGTTCGCATAAGTCAGCACTGCGTACTTCATGATTGGATTGTACCCGGTTCTTCCCTTGTTTGAATACTGAGCCAAAAGGTTCGTAAAATCTAATTCCTCCATTACTTTTTTCAGGGTATAGACTGGATCGTCGTCAGGTAAACTCAATTCGAAGAAGTTAAAGTTAATTTTCTGTTGCCCTAACTCAAAAAATTCGTTATAATATTTTGTGTTGTGCATAGTTACATTATAACATGTAACGGAGAGAAGATGGTTGTTGTCAGCCATCTTTTTTTCTTTTTTTTCTTTTTTAGGGCGAAATTAAGGGAATGATGTGATTCATAGCAATCACATCATTCCCTTATGATAGGCTATCTATTTCCCGACAGCCCCTTATTTTTTTACACTCTTGTAAATCTTCAAAAAGCTCATCGGAAATATCGTATTTTCAAACAAATCATTATCAGTCAACACCTTTCCGATCTGCTCTTCATCAAGTTGAAATTCTTTCAAATATTCCTGATACACCAGAAGTACTTCCTGCTTTTCTAATTCAATCACATCCGGAAGATGCTTCTCATGCTTTTGCAGTTTATTCTCTAACGCAGACAACTTCGATTCCATTCTAAGTTTATCATTCTTTAATTGTGTAATATCAAAAACCTTATACTCCGCAATTTCATCTTCTTTTTCTGCATCTATATTAAATTCCATCAATTTCAACTGTGCAGTTTCTTTTTCCGCCTCTATATCCAACTGCGCTACTGCTGTTACAATAGTAAACTTTAATGTTAACTCTTCTACATCTTCCTTGTATTGTTCCAGAAGCTTTTTCTGTATTTCTATTTCTTTCACCACCTGTTTTGAAGAAATATGTTCACTGTTAATCCATGCTTTCAATCTGCTCTGTCCCTTATAATATGGCTCATCAGCAAATTCTTCTCGAACATTTTCCCATTTTACATAGAAATCAATCATTTCATTACTTTTTGTATCAATAACCACTCTTGACAAAATCTTCAGCTGTGGTTGAGGTTCTCCGGACCTTTTCATCAAATACTTATTCTTCTCATTTTCCAAAAAGAAAGTTGCAGTATAATGATTTTTCTGTGCCTCATCATATCCTATAAACAGATTCAAATTACGGTATTTATCCGTAATCAGTTTAAAAAACACTTTATCAGCATCTATAACTGTATTACACTCACTATTATCAAAATCTATAACCGGGTCGCTCAATAAAAGTTCAAGCACATTCTTTTCGGAAAAGAATTGAAAACGATGTGCTTTAATATCACCAAAATCTGACTTATGCTCGGTATCTTGAATATGTACAATCGTTTCTTCAAAATCCCCCACAATATCGTCATCTGTCGTATCCATTGAAACTTTACCATCTCTTACAAGCTTATAAAAGTCCTCTTTTTTCAGCTTATGATTCTCTACCATTTTTATAATGGTTACATCCGTAAGCTTATGAAAACCCAGCAGATGATAGAAGTTCTCCATTTTAAACTGAAACTCTACTTTGATGCCACCGCTGAAAACATAGCAAAATTTTTTATTAAGCAATCTGCCAAATTCAACCGCTATCTGTTGCAAATCAATATTCAGTTGTGTTTTGTTTTTGCTCTTTGCATATTGCAGATACTTATTGTTCTTTGCCATTATTCTTCTCCGGTACCTTTTATAATAAATTTCGTACTCACTACATATACTAAGAAAAGGTCCAAGGAAACAACCTCAGACCTTTCCGGAACTTCTTGTTTATGACTACGTTCTTTTTCGCCATCGGCTCTCAGGTACGGGTGCAGACTTCCCGACTAAATCCCCGCTTAACGCCTCTTCTTGCATACCTGATATCACAAGCGTCTTGGGAGTGATACTTCACCACGAAGTATTTCTAATATTATATTATCAAATCATAGGCATTGTGTCAAGTCCGAACAAATTAATTTCTGAACTGTTCACATCATCTACGATTATATACTATTTTATGCGAAAATACAATAATTATTCGAAATAATCATTTACCCGTATTGTTAATAATTGTTGCAACATCTCTCATTTTCAAATTTGACTTATTTAAAATCGCTTTGATATTATGAGCATACCGACGATCATTGTTCTCGCCCATATACACCATAATCAATTTCGACTTTGCTCTTGTAGCTGCAACATAATGATTATATATACTTTGCTCATCTGACAAGACATAATCCGTCACAAATAAAATAACCTGTTCAAATTCCAACCCTTTTGACGAATGAAATGTTATAGAAATTTTATCCAATTCATCAATCTTGAATGCTGGATGATAAGATTTATCACAGATTGTATTTATCAATTTATCAATATGTTCTGCCTTTGATTCATATCCAAAATAATCAGCCAAACTTTCTACTTGCTTATGAAAATTACTATAATCATTCATTTTCAAGCTCTCATCTAGCAAACTTAATATCTTTTTTATGTATGGTAATACCTTTGTATTTCCTACAGCCTCATTCGGAACCTCTGATAACAAATCATATGCCGAATATGTTGATATAATGAAATTTTTTGCAATCGAATTATACAACCAAGCTGTATCCGTCGTAATATCCGCAATAGGAGTTTGTGGCACATATGTAAATTCTATCCCTTTATCTGTTAATAAATCAGCATTTGCTTTTGCATCATTTCTGCTATATCTTAACAATGCTACCTTTTTACTTGTATCTATGTATTGAATAATGTCATCTGTCCATTTCGCTCTATTTGTACACAACAAAATTATTGAAGACAAATCCTCTACCGACTTATACAATTTACTGGTTTCATCACATAATAGGTTTGAATAATTTTGTATCTGCTGACATGACCTAAAATTGTCACCCATAAACTTTTTTGAAAAATCTTTTCTTTTCCATATACTTAAAAACGCTTTCGGATATGCTCCTCTCCACATATAAATAGACTGTTTTTCATCACCCACTACAAATGTATCTATTTTTAAATCTTGGCATATATACATAAAAAAGTCATGCATATCTTTATCACAATCTTGATATTCATCTACATATATTTTAAAATACTTGGCTTGTAAATATAACTGACAAGCCTTCGACCTTTTTAAAATATCTAATGCTAACTGAAAAATAAAGTTCTTGGAATTATCACTATACGAACATAAAATCTGCTCTTTTCTAATTTTATCAATCCCTTGTTGATATGTTTGAACCTTAGTAGCATAATCTGTACTCATATCAATTTTATACTCTAACCCATACACATCTTTCATAAACGGTTTAATCACTTCTTCAATGGCAAAGCTGTTGTTAGTTCCAATAAAATGATTATCTACATCTATCGTTAATCTATCCTTTATTTCACTGGCAGCTTTAATCGTAAATGTTATTGCTGCCACTACCTTATGTGAACGCTGATTTTCTATATCATACACAATCTTTGCAACCATTGTATGTGTTTTACCGGTTCCCGCACTTGCTCTTACAATCAGATTTCCTGATTGTTCAACTATTTCTTTTTGAATTGGAGATAACATTATTTCATAACCTCCTTCAAACATTCAAAATTGTAATGTTCGTAAATCCTTTTACAATCTTCATAAGTTAATTTTTCAGCCAATTTAACCATATGAATATTTTTTGCCTCTTGTAAATATCCTATTACATCACCATTTGCTTCTGGAAGATATGTTACCATTTCATTATGAAGTACCTCATCTAAATCCTCTTCCAGACTACATCTTGACAAAAACAAACAATAATCTTTTCGTATTGCATCCAAAGTATCTTTATTGTCGTCATACAATTTTCTTTTTGCCCCTACATCATGAGCACTACTCGCTTTAATTGCAACTGATGGAAGCATTTTTTTGTTAATATATTTGTTTAATCTTGCAAAACCCAAAACACTATATTCACTACTATTTGAAATTTTCCTTAGATCATTATCAGTTTTAATAACATTTTTTATTTTTAGAGCATTTAAAATCAAAAAATAAGGCTCAAATCCAAAACCACCTACTGGCAATATATATACTCCATCAGCTTCATAATATGGATTAATTTCAGATAATACCTTTCCAAATAAAACACTCTCAGATGGTCCTTCCACCAACAATACTTTGTCTGCAAAAATAGCTTCTACCAATCCTCTGTTCAACATTTTTCGTTGATTTTTAAACTTATCCGGAACAATATAAAGTGCACTTTCACTTTCAATTTTATCTTCATTATATATACGAACTAAATTCACTTGATCCATTTCTGCCAATACATATGGCGAATGTGTTGACATAAATAAGTACTTATATTTGCTATCAACAAACAATATGCGTGAAAGTGCTATTTGCATGGATCTATGTAAATGATTTTCTGGCTCTTCTATCAAAAACAAATTTATTTTCTTTTCCTCTACTTCTTCCGACAGTAAATAAAAAATAGAATACGCCAACAATTTTTTTCTTCCTTCTCCTGATGTAGGATACAAAGAATCATCTCCATCTTGCTTAATATACGGAACAATATTTGAATACAGACCTTTTACCGCAATTTCCGATTTAACTGAAACTGATACATTCTCATTTCTAAATTTCTTATATTCCGGTTCTATTTTCTCTTCAAACCTCTTTATTCCTGATAAAGATGAAATTTGTGAATTTAATGTATTCACGGATGTGTGTATGTCTTCTAAAATATCTTTATCCTTTTCATCGTCGTTTACAAGCAACATATTTGCATTTTTTCTAAAAAGTGTATATAAATCTACATATGCATCTATATAAATCGTATTAAAAACATAGTCAACATCATAAAATGTTCCTCTTACTTTCATCTCCTCAAGAGACTCCTTATCACCTCCCCAATACAAAACCGGAATACCTATCATCTCTTTTTTATCATAAATACCTACTAATTTTATGTAGACTTTATTTTGAGATGACATCATAGCACCACGAAGCTTTGCACGAAGTTTCTGACTATCAGAATCTTTTGTATCACTTATGTCAATTTCAACCAATATTTCAATTGGAGTGTTTACTTTTTTCTTACAGTAATCTGTATCAACAAAATTTTGTTTTCTGACATCTTTGTCAAAAATATATCTTAAAGCATATAGAAAATTGGTTTTTCCCACATCATTCATTCCGAAAAATACATTTTTGTTTGTAAGACCAATTGTTATATCTTCAAAGTTTCTAAAATTCTTTATTGTAATAGTTTCAAACTTCATAATAACCACACTCCTCTTTGTATCACTCCATAGCAGCCTTTGCCATATCTATGTATTCTTTTTTTATCCTCTCTGGTCCGATAATCTTAATCTGACCTCCGAATTGAAATACCCATCCATAGAATGTCTTACTTGCTGACACTGATACTTTTGCCTCAAACTTAGATTCGGATATCCGCTTAGTCTCAACCTTTTCCCCAAAACGATCCACAATCGTCTTCATTAAAGCATTTTCACATTCCAATGTTACAGTTTCTTCTTCTCCATCAAACATCTCAAATACTTTTCTTATAAAATCAGTTATATGAAATTCTGCCGGTTCCGGATAGGCATCTTCATTTAAAATCTCCGGTTCTATCATTCGGTCCACACGAAATGTAACAACTTTCTCTCGTTTTTCAGAATAGCCAATCATATAATAGTAATCCTCGTTCCAAAGAAGAGCATATGGACTGTTAATATACAACTCTCCATCATTTCTAAGAACTTTTTCCTTATCAGCATTATATTCTGTATAACGAAATTGTACTTTTCTTCCACTTTGTATTGCATCTGTAATCTTATCAATCACATAATACAACTGATTATTATTTGTTTTAATTC
>CAYTOQ010000134.1:0-5824 GCA_964439445.1 uncultured Clostridium sp.
CCTTAGATAAAAAAATCATGAAAATTGCTAAGCACACGGATTGTAAGCTGTCAAAAGGATACGAGCAACAAATTGATTTGCTGTTAAAGCAAATAAAAGAAGAGAGCAACGTATCCTTGACACATAGAAAACAAAGGCTTAAGTTAAGTTATGCAATTTGTGTGTTAGTCGCTTTATTATTTATATCCATTCCTACGGTAGCGGCAGTTGACTATGTGAAAGAAAGAATGTCAAAGCTAGATGAGAGTGAACAGGAAAAATATCAGGAAACAGTGGAAACTACAATGCCAGATACAGAAGCAATAACATATTCAAGACCATTTAATGCAGAGGAACAGCAACGCTATGCTGAGCTCATGACAGAATATGAGGGAAACGGACTATTTCCAAAGGGTGAATTGCTGATTGTAGATGATTCTGACAATACAGCTAAGCAGTCGCTTGTATATGAAAATGAAACTAGAACCTTGTATTTACCTAGTAGGAGCTTAACGGATGAAGAGCTTTTGCAAATTATAGATTTCTATCATAAAGCAGATTATAGCGTGCAACAAAGTGATGCGGCAAAAGAGGCAAAAGAAAAACAAAAGGAATTGGAAAATGCACTTCCGGGAAATGAAGCGATTTCAGAGGAAGAGGCAGCAGAATTAGCGGCTTATTACATAAAGGCAATGTTTGATGTGAATAGCAGCAATATAGAAGTGGATTATGGAGAAACAGAAATTTCAGAAGGAGATGGGGATTATCTGTGTAGTTATGTGGATGGGGAATTCACATATAATGTAGTGCTACAATCCTCTACATCCCAGCTTACCAGTATTGATATGAGTAAAGCGGGTATTGATTTTTATGCTCAACCAGCGACCATTGATGAAAAAGTATTTGTCTTAAAGGCAGAGGAAGCTAAAAAATTATTTTTCAACATCTATGGTGAGGAAACGGAAATTGAAAGTATTACCTGTAGCTACAAAAAGGATGAAAATAATAATGTGCCTTATGGAAATGTTTTATATTATATTGAATTGGAAGATGGTAGTGCCAGACGTTTTTCCTATAATGTTAATTATGATATGCTTTGGCAAGTGATATGTTTTCCGAATTATCGGGATATGAGAAATGCAGAAGAACAGGGGATTCGTGAAATAGAAGCAGATAGGGTTTACATTGAAATTGAGTAGATGAAATTTGGTTCAATATTATTGTAAAAGCTTCATATAAAAGGAGCATTGTAAATCAGTGATTTCAAAAGAAATTATCTGATTTACAATGCTCCTGGATTATTTTGGGAATAAACGAATTTTACTGTTCCTGCATTGCTTTCTTTAATTTCGTTCTAGTTACCACAATCATAATTGTACTGATGATGGAATAAAGGATAAATCCGCCTGCAATAATTGCCATATTCATAGTATATACGGAATCTCGTTTTTCTCTTACAGCTTCTTCATTACAGAAATGAGAACCAGTTGCATTAATCAATGAAGATGTTGCGTTATCTGTGGTCAAATCATACTTTTCGTCAATTGCTTCTAGTGTTTCCATAGATTTGCTTAAGGTTTTGTACTCGCCAATTGGCAATGTGATTGTATCTGCTGACAGGTCTAACACTCTAGGGTACATCTGCACGACAACACGATTTCCATCTGCTAATTCTACGACATATAAGCGGTCGGAGTGGTCGTTACCAAGAACAGCTTGTGCGTGCTTTAAAAAGGCATTGGATTTGCTAAAGCTTACACCAGACGTATTCATAGAGCCATAATAACTCGTTGGCTGGATTTTGTCTGTATCGACCTGAATAGCAAATCGGTCATAGTTTTCGATGGCAGTTTCGATTTCATCCCAGGTTGTTACCACATCTACATATTGATTAGCAGGGTAACCTTCATAATCGAAAACAGTATCCATTTCCTCAAAAATTGTTCGTTCATATGGTGGGATAAAATAGTTCACTAAAACCACTAGAAATATCCAAATAATAGTAAATACAACAATATCAAATCTTACTTTAACCATATTATTACTCCTTAGCTTATGTAGTTTTGAAATTCTGTGTAAGCATACGTTAAATTGTTTGTTCTGTCAAGTGATTTCCGCTTGTTTTTAAATCGGACATACAACCTTAATAGGAAGTGAAACAAAACTTTTATGTGCTTATGTGATATTAACCTAACTCTGCAATTTTGCTAACCCCTACATATATCTGTGAAATCTTATACCAAGTCGGATAATCAACGATTCCGGTTGCGGGAAGATTAAAGATTTCCTGAAAACGTTGAACTGCTGCCTTGGTGGCTTCTCCGAAGCTTCCGTCTATGGCAATTTTAGGGATAGAAGGGTAGTTTTGTGAAATGCGGTTTAGCTGTTCCTGCATCAAACGAACCTTTGCTCCGCTTGAACCCACAGACAAATCATATCCCGGCCAGGAAGCTGGAATGCCAGATATGATTTCCGCTTCATTGATATACATATCATCACCGTAGTAATTCCGAAGAATTTCAATAGCTGTGTATCCCTGATCACCAAGATATTTAGAACCCCATTGACTCATCCAGTTCGGACAGGTAACGCGTTTTCCGTCACAGTATTGTGTGAGAATCGGTTGGAGCACATTTGGTCTGGAGAGATAGTTGGCAAATATATTGTCAACCACTCTGGAAATATTTTCATAAATTGTCTTTTGATATATCCATTTGTGGTCAAAGGCTGTTGAGCTTGTAATTGTAAAATCATAACCTTTGCCGCGATACCACTCGGTAAATACGCGGTTTAGTGTAAATGACATGATTGCCAAAACATTTGCGTATATGGTTGCCTCTGGCCATGTGGCATAGATTTCGCAGGATGCAACATTTTTGATGTAATCCCGATATGGAACATAATAATCCATAGCGGTAGTGTCACTTGGGGTACCGTCGTGAACGATGATATATTCTGGAACAACTACCTTGCTTAATACAATTTCGCCGGATTCGTTCATGGGCTTGATTTCTGCCTCTGCAATCTTAGGTGGGTAGAATTCCCACAGAGTATGACCACCGATTACGGTTGGATTATAGACATTCGGATCAGTAGATGGTGTCATACGAATGTTTTGAAGTCCGTTTTCGCCAGAAAGAATCTGTACACCGGAAATAATCGCATCTTCATACCCTGGGGCGGAAATCTTTAGATTATACTCACTATAGGGCTGATTGTCGCTAGGCTCTAAAGAGTATTCGACAGGAGGTGCAGCAAGCTCTATATTTTCGGTTTGGCCGTCGACATTTGTAGTGATTTCTTCAAGCGTTATATTGGGATTTCCGGAGCTTGCAATCTGGATGGTTGCATTTGGAATTGGAATTTGATTGGTCTCCGATATAGCATTGATTTGTAAAAAACCGATATCAATATTATCCTGTGTAGCCTTTAACACGTTATATGATTTCATAGAAAACCTCTTTCTTTTATAGGCAGTGATACATATTACCAATATATGTGAAATTGAGATAAATGTGCTAACGAAATGCTGGATAAATGAAAAGGAGTTGAGAATGTAATGGGAAAACAGAAGATGCGATATAGTGAATAAAAAGAAAGTGTCATAGCAAAAAACTTAGAGTAAGAGAATTTTTGTTACAACACTTTCATTTGAATTATTGTTATCAGATTTTTGAATAAGAATTCTCCTATGAGAACTTTATAATTTGTGCTTGCTTTCTGGAAGTTTATCTACATGAACATTTACAAAGTATAGCATCACGCCGATAAAAATACCGCCTAGCAGGTTACCAATGGTAACGGGTATAAAGTTATTGCAAATGTTGCCAGGTGTTAAGGTTGCAAGCTTTTCCGCGGTGACACCGTAGAGTGCTTTTGCCTGTTCTACATAAAGAGGATTTCCTTTTGCCATCAAACCAATTGGAATGAAATACATATTCGCAACAATATGCTCAAAGCCACAGATTACGAAAGCAAAGATTGGAAACCAGGTTGCCTGAATCTTACCTGCTACTTCTTTGGCTGCTGCACCTTTGAGTACCGCCATACATACAAAGAGGTTACATAAGAAACCAGAAGCAATCCCTCGAACAGTAGAGTGTGACACCTTTTCTACGGCAAAGCTTATAGTATATCCGCCTAACGCTCCGCCACCCGTGTCTAAATTACCACTGAAATATACCAAAATCGCGATAAATAAAGCGCCGAGTGTATTTGCAAAGAATACACAAATCAAATTACGTAAGAATCGTCTAAAACGAATCTGCTTATCCATAGTTGCCATAATCATCAGACAGTTACCGGTAAATAACTCGCCGCCCACTAATACAATCATCAATAAACCGATTGGGAAAACAGCACCGGCTGCAATTTTAGCCGCACTTACGTTTTG
Source organism: uncultured Clostridium sp. (assembly GCA_964439445.1). Taxonomy (GTDB): domain Bacteria; phylum Bacillota; class Clostridia; order Lachnospirales; family Lachnospiraceae; genus CAG-590. Next base: position 4,373 of record CAYTOQ010000134.1, read on the forward strand.
AATGGCGTGTGAAGCGGTCTGGCTGGCAACACCACCTAGCGCAATAAACATTCCGGCTAGAATGCCGAGCACCATCATTTTTCGTATGCGTAGGTTTGCCTTATTAACGGCACTGCTCATATTGATGTCAATAATTTCTTTTGGTGAATGCATTTGCATTTTGTTGTTCTCCTTTCTGTTTGCTACGCCAAGCAATTCTCTTGTTACATCAGTTTACTATGACAATAAGGAAAAATGCAATAAAAAACACGAAAAAACCATATTTTTCTTACAAAATATTATAATTTCTCCTTGAATCTTCCTATTAAAAGGTGTATACTACATACGTTTGATTTTTGCCAATGTAAGGCAGATTTCTGTAAATAATAATAACAAATGACAGGGAGGATTTTCATCATGAGTGAAAACGAAAAGAAGTCTGGTGGCTGGCGCACAAATAAATGGTTTCGCGCAGCAATCCCAGCATTATTACTTCATTGTAGTATTGGTACAGTTTATTGTTGGTCAATCTTTAGTCAGGAAATTGCAGACTATATTGGATTTTCCAAGGGAGCAACAGAGTGGGCATTCAGCTTTGCAATCTTTTTCTTAGGAATGTCGGCTGCATTCTTAGGTAATGTAGTAGAGAAAGATATACATAAGTCTTCTTTGATAGCAGCTATCTGTTTCGCAGGTGGTATGGCTGGTACAGGTTTCTTCATTTACTATGGTGGAAATAATCCTGGAAGCATCGTGTCACTAATTGGTATTTATATTTGTTATGGCTTGATTATGGGTATCGGTTTAGGTACTGGTTACCTTTCGCCGGTTAAGACATTAATGCTTTGGTTCTCTGATAGAAAAGGTCTTGCTACCGGTTTGGCTGTTGCAGGTTTTGGTGCAGCTAAGGCGATTGCAAGTCCAATTATGCAGTCTATGTTGGAAAACTTAGGTGAGGGCGGAATTTACAAGATGTTCTGGATTCTTGCGTGCGTATACTTTGTAATGATGTTTGTTGGACATTTATTACTTAAGAAGCCAGAGGGATGGCATGAGCCTTCAGGAGAAGAAAAGACACAGAGTGCATGGTCAGTTATCAAGACTAAACCACTTACAAACTATATTGGTATCTGGTTAATGTTCTACATCAACATTACTTGTGGTTTGGCTTTAATCTCTCAGGAGAAAATGATTGTTAAATGTATCGGTTTGGCAAGTGCAGTAGGTATCATTTCTACCGTGTCTGCTGTATTCAATGCTGGTGGACGTTTGGGTCTTTCTGCATTAGCGGATAAGATGAAGGATAGAAATACAATGTATAAGATTATCTTTGTATTTTCAATTATATTTACTGCGATTGTAATTCTTACAAAGGGTATTGCAAATGGTGAGGGTAACACATTGTTAGTTGTCCTTGTACTTGCACTTATCTTTGTTGTAAATGCAGGCTACGGCGGTGGTTTCTCTAATGTT
>CAYTOQ010000135.1:0-1884 GCA_964439445.1 uncultured Clostridium sp.
ATGTAACATATAATGTGAAAGGAAGAGTATGAGAACAGATAAAAAGAAAATTAACCGCAGTAAAAATAAGAAAATAAAAATACAAAAGGAGTTGGCGAGAAAACCACGCTTTCAATCTATTTTCGCAAAATATCTATGTGTGGTACTTGTGGTGGCAATGCTAATAGGAACTGCGGGAACCTATGTGGCGAGAACGCTTTATATCAGTGATTGCAGAAACCGCATAAGCAGTTTGTTAGAAGATGGGCAATTGAACCTAGAAGAAAGCTATCGGGAAACTTGTAGCTGGATGACACCAGATGAGTATGTTCTGGGGGATGGGTATGAGCAGGATATTTCCGTAGAGAGCAAGGATGTAATCGATGCCATGAAATATCAGTTAAACTATCGGATTGATTGTTTGTGCACATCCGGGGAAAAAGAGGAAGGATGTCTGGCTGTCTATTATGGAGAGGAACGAATTGCAGACTCCTTGGAGACCATTTATTCTCTCGCACGGGCGGAAGATGTTTTTCAAACATCGGTATCTGCACATGATGTGGATGGGGATAGTGTTTTGGATGGAATGTTCTACACAGAGATATATGAATTAGATGTGGAACAAATCGAAAAGGCATATCCTGGTCTGGTGGATGAGATTATGGATAAGGTTGCTACATTAAATGAAGAAGCAGGTGAAGATGTGTACTATGCTACCTATGACGAAGCCAGCGTGTATTATAAGCAGGGTCTTTTTGTACCGGAGTTTATCGATATATGCATAGGTTATGAGGGAAAGGATGATGTAGATGACATATTTGTTGAACGGTATGACTTGAAAAATGTAGACACTTCTGGTTATCGGTATGAGTCCTATTATCAAGGTATTTTTGCGCCAAAGCTATTAAAGGTTGGATGTGCAACGCAGGGAGTGCAGGGTTCCTATTATCTGAGACATATACAAACGGTATATGATGCAAAAGAGGAGTGGCATGAATCCTTTTGGGGCGTAGAGTGTATGACGAAGGGAGATGTCCGTCTTGGTGATGAGGAGCTTACAGTTGTTGCAATCGCAACCTATGATATGCTTCATGAATATGGAAATGTTCTGATTGTTGCTTATGTAGGTATGTTTGTGTTAGCGCTTCTGATAGCATTCCTTACCAGTTATCTTACATTTCAAAGAAAACAGGCGCGTTATGAAATCGAAATCTATCGGCGAAATACCACCAATGCAATGGCGCATGACTTAAAGAGTCCATTGATGGCGATTTCTGCCTATGCAGAGAATCTGGTAAATGGGGCAAACCCAGAGAAAAATACATATTATGGTGAAGCTATTCTAGACACGGTGAGCTATATGGATCAGATAATTGCAAACATTTTAAATCTGTCGAAGGTGGAAAGTGGCTCGCTACGTCTGAATAAAGAGCAGGTGAATATAAGGGAATTAATTGAAGCACATTTGCCAAAGTATGAGCTGTTAACGAGAGAGCGTGATTTGCAAATCACTGTAAATGGTGAGAGTCATCCGCAATGTGACAGACTTTGGATGACCCAATTGGTGGATAATTTGTTGAGCAATGCAGTGAAGTATGCGAAGGAGCATAGCACCATCACGGTATGCTTACAAGAAGAGTATCTGTCGATTACCAATCGGTTTGAAGGAGAATTATGTAAGACACCGGAAGAGTTGATGGAAAGCTTTGTGAAAGGAGATAACGCAAGGTCGAATAACCAAGGGACAGGAATCGGTCTTGCAATTGTTAAAAATGTTGCGAAGGTACATGGATTTGATGTAGCGATTCAGGTAGAGAATCAAGAGAGATGGCAGGTTTTTGAGGTTCGGATATTATTCTAGAATCAGGTGGAGAATATAATTGGAGTGTGAGAATATGAAACAAA
>CAYTOQ010000135.1:1984-5807 GCA_964439445.1 uncultured Clostridium sp.
GTGTTACATCCGTGGGAGTAAGAAGTGGTGAGAAGTGGAATTTAAAAATTCACTTTACGGATGTAAAAATTGAAAAATGAACATCACAAGGGGAAAATTGTGAAAAGTCAGTAAAAATATTGACATAATTATTGTGAAACGATATATTCTATGTATAAGGAGGTGTTTTACAATGTTGATACAGTTTTCTTTTAAGAATGTTTTGTCATTTAAGGATGAAACTATTTTAGATATGACAGCAGTTAATGCGTATAAAGAACATCAGAGTAATGTAATTTGCTTGGAAACAAAAGAAAAGTTTCTGAAGGTTGCGGCAATTTATGGAGCCAATGCTAGTGGTAAATCGAATTTGAATCTTGCAATGAATTACTTCCAGCATATTATCATTGAGTCGTTCAATAATGTTGATAAAGAAGAAAAGAAAGCAATAGAAAAGTATTATAAGCCGTTTTTATTTGATGGAGATAAAGAGAATTCAGAGTTTCAGATTATTGAGATTTTGGATGGATTTGAATATAAGTATGGCTTTGAATATAATGCAGAGTGCATAGTGAGCGAATGGTTATATCGAAAGAATTTGAAAACAAATCGTAATACCATTATTTTGGAAAGAGAAAACAATAAGATAGAGTTTGGCGCAACAGTTCGCAAGGAGTGTGAAACTTATCAGAGTCAGATTCCAACAGAAACATTGGCACTTTCTTTTTTCAATAAGTTAAAGTTAAATACAGATATTTTTAATATAGTGTATGACGGAATTATGGATACTTTGGTGGCAGGTGCAGATTTTTATCAGAACAACTGGATGCTACATCAAATGTTACCTAAAGTAGTAGAGAAAGAAAAGTCACAGTTGATTGACTTTTTGGTTGCCATTGATACAGGTATTAAGGACATTCGTTACGAAAAAGAGGGAGATAAGATTAAATTCTTTACTTCTCATGCAGACAGATACGGAAAGCTATATGATATGAATTTATTCAATGAATCAGCCGGTACAATCAAAAGCATCATAGTGTATATGTATGCGAAATTAGCGATTCGGGGAAATAAGTCTATGTTTGTGGATGAGTTGAATGTAAAGCTACATCCCCTATTATTAAAATTTATTATTGATTTATTTTACAATGAAGAATCTACTGCACAACTAATTTATACTACACATGATACAACGTTAATGGATAAGAAGTTCTTTAGAAGAGACCAGATTTGGTTTGTTCAAAAGGATGAGTTTGGATATTCTGAATTATCAGCATTGTCAGATTTTAAGGTCAGATCGGATGCTTCATTTGAAAAGGATTATTTGGCAGGTGTATATGGAGGCATACCACTTCTTAAGGAATTGAATGTGAAAGAAGGTGAATAGATGGGGTCACATGATTTTTTTAAGAAACGTAGAGAAGAAACGGAGAATGGCAAACTTTGATGAAAAGATGAAAAAACCTTCGGAATATGATCCGGGAACACAGGTGTATCTGCTTGTTGAGAGTTTGAAAAGTTATTTGGAAGAATAGTTTGTTGATGTACATTGAAGGAAAGCATCTAAGCCAATGGTCAAATGGTTTAGGTGCTTTTCTTTTGCCCATTTTTAAAGCAGGTGAGAGAAGTTAAACATCCTCTTTGTTTGATTGAGAAAATGCAGTGGATATGGTATAATCTTTTAATTAGATTGTATTGTATTTGCGGGGGTTTTATGAAGGAAAAATTACGAATCGGTATCTGTGATGATGTAGCTATCATCCATGATACTATGAAGAGAATTATTCATACATATGCAGAAGAAAATGACCTTACAGTAGACATTATGTGCTATATGTCTGGAGTGGAGTTGATTGATAGTCAGGATATCTCCAGATTGGACGTGCTGTTTTTGGATATCGAAATGCCTGAACTAGATGGGGTAGAGACAGCATATCGACTTAATAAGGTTAATAATCATTGCAAGATTGTTATGCTCACAAGTAAGGTGGAACGATTTAAGGAAGCATTCAAAATTGATGCATTTCGTTTTGTGACGAAGCCGATTGAAGAACAGGAAGTGTTTGAGGCATTAGATAATGTGAGAGCTACAATGGTGGGGTTGAAAACGATAGACGTGCATCGTGATGGTCGTGTCTATTCTGTTATGCAGAAGAATATTTCCTATATTATGGTAGATAAAACATCTACTTATGTATATACAGATAAGTATGATTATCGCAGTGATGCTTCACTTGAATGGTGGGAGAAGGAATTAGATGAGCGATTGTTTGTCCGATGTCACAAGGGTTATATTGTTAATGTAAGCAAGATTGCTGATATAGGTAAAAATAGTATTCAGATGATTACAGGAGAACGATTTCCAATTGCAAGAAGAAGGATAAAGGAAGTAGAACAACGGCTGATGGAATATGATACGGTGTATCGCTAGTGGGGTAGAGTATGGAAGAAAGGTTATTATTGTTAGTCTTATATGCGCTGACATATGTGGAATGGATTTCCTTTTATTGTGTTGTGTTAAAGGAGAAGATAACAAAACCAACTAAGAGGAGTTTGATTATTTTTTTGCTATTGTTAGCTTTGAGAGTAGCAGGAATTGTTTTTTGGGGGCATAGATATTTATTATTTGATATAGTATGGATTGTGTTTTGCTTTGGCTTTTTTTTGATGACTGTGTTTCAGGCATTGAAAAAATGGTTGTTTTCGCTCGTTATTATCGGTGTGTTGGAAACTTGTGTTGCTTGTGTTTTGAGAGCATTTTCAATATATGAAACAAAACTACGGTCTGTGGGTGCAATAAGATGTGCCAGTATGGTGATAGCTATTATATGGTTATATCATTTTTTGATAGGAAGAAAAATCAATAAAGAGCATTTTGTTTTAACAAAAAAAGTATGGCGTTTATTTATAGGTGTATTATTTGTACTTATGTTTATGATGGCATATTTTTCATTTGTACTAAGTGAAATACCAGACCTTAAAATGCTTAGGGCAGGGTCAGTTGTCATCTTACTTGGTGGTTTATCCATTTGGGGAATGATTATGGCAGTAATATATTATTTCAATGGAACCGAAAAGTATCGTTTGCAAAATGAGATGTCGGAAAAATATAATGAACAACAGAGAGAGTATTTCACAAGGTTATTAGAGAAAGAACAGGATACAAGGCAATTTCGTCATGATATTATTAACCACTTGCTTGTAATGCAGGATATTGCAAGTAAAGAAAATTCAGAACAATTAGATAGGTATATTAGTGAGTTGTTAGAGGATATTAATGGAGAACAGTATAAGCAATATGATGTGGGTAATGAAGTGGTGAATACCATTTTGAATTACTATCTGTTACCAATGAAGGATAAATGTGATATTCATGTTACTGGATACATGGGAGAGTTAGAAAGAGTATCACAAAAGGATTTGTGTACTATTATGTCTAATATAACAAAAAATGCTGTAGAAGCCGTGGAGCGGATAGATGATGAACATAGGATGATATCAGTCTATGCTAATTGCGGAGAAAAATACTTAAATATTAAAGTAGAGAATACAATGAAGGAAGACATTGTCATTGGTGCAGATGGTTTACCGCAGACTATAAAAGCAGACAAGGATAATCATGGTATAGGGTTGTCGAATACAAAGAAAATAGTTGAAAAATATAATGGTAAATATCAAATTAAAACAGAAAAGGGTAGGTTTATAACACAAATTTACTTGAAAATTTGACCGTTCGCAAGAAAATATGACCGTTCGGGAGAATGCACCTTGTAAAAGGTAAAAAAAAAAGGTAGGTTACGAGAAAAGGTAATCTATCTTTTTTATTTTACAAGGGAAGGAGGGT
>CAYTOQ010000136.1:0-5768 GCA_964439445.1 uncultured Clostridium sp.
GGCTAAGTTATATGCTGCAGAGGTAGCAATGGAAGTTACTACTAAGGCAGTACAGTTACATGGTGGTTATGGTTATATTAGAGAGTATGACGTTGAGCGTATGATGCGTGATGCTAAGATCACTGAGATCTACGAAGGAACTTCAGAAGTTCAGCGTATGGTTATCTCTGCAAATATCTTAAACTAGGAGGTAATTAACGTGAAAATTGTTGTTTGTGTAAAACAGGTACCTGATACAAAGGGTGGAGTTAAGTTTAATCCAGATGGAACATTAGATAGAGGTGCAATGCTTACAATCATGAATCCAGATGATAAGGCTGGTCTTGAGGCTGCACTTCGTTTGAAGGATGAGTATGGTGCAGAAGTTACTGTTGTAACAATGGGTCTTCCAAAGGCTGAAGAGGTTCTTCGTGAGGCTATGGCTATGGGTGCTGATAAGGGAATTCTTGTTACAGATAGAGTTTTAGGTGGTGCTGATACTTGGGCTACTTCTACAACATTAGCTGGTGCTATCCGTAATTTAGAGTATGATTTAATCATCACAGGTCGTCAGGCTATTGATGGTGATACTGCTCAGGTAGGTCCTCAGATTTCTGAGCACCTTGACATTCCTGTTATTTCTTATGCACAGGATATTAAGATTGACGGTAACAGCGTAGTTGTTCAGCGTCAGTATGAAGACAGATACCATGTAGTTAAGGCTCAGATGCCTTGTCTTGTTACAGCACTTGCTGAGTTAAATGAGCCACGTTACATGACTCCAGGTGGAATCTTTGATGCATATGATGCAGAGATTACTACATGGGGAAGAGCTGATCTTGTTGATGTAGATGATGCAAACCTTGGTTTGAAGGGTTCTCCTACTAAGATTGCTAAGGCTTCTGATAAGGTAAGAAAGGGTGCTGGTGAGAAGGTTACACCAGATTCTCCAGACGAGGCCGTAAGCTACATTATGGATAAGTTACTTACAAAGCATGTCATCTAACGCATAAACATGAATGCATTTTTCGTTAGAAAACGAAGATTGCGAGATATTGATTCATGTTTATAAAATAATAGTAAAGGAAACGGGTGAAAAAAATGAGTTTAGAAGCATATAAGGGCGTATATGTCTACGCACAGCAGGTAGACAACAAAATTAGTGGTATCGCACTTGAGTTACTTGGTAAAGCAAGAGACCTTGCTAAGGATCTTGATACAGATGTAACAGCAGTTCTTATCGGTTCTGACGTTAAGGGCTTAGCGGATGAGTTAGCTGAGTACGGTGCAGATAAGGTTATCGTAGTAGATGACCCAGAATTAAAAGAGTATAGAACAGAGCCTTATACACATGCATTGGCATCTGTTATCAATGAGTATAAGCCAGAAATCGTATTAGTTGGTGCAACAGCAATCGGTAGAGATTTGGGACCTCGCGTATCTGCTCGTGTAGCTACAGGTCTTACGGCTGACTGTACAGTACTTGAGATTGGTGATTTCCCATTGAACCCAATTCCAAATCAGGAGCAGAAGCACAATCAGTTATTGATGACTCGTCCTGCATTTGGTGGTAACACAATTGCTACAATCGCATGTCCTGACAATCGTCCACAGATGGCAACTGTTCGTCCAGGTGTTATGCAGAAGATTGAGCCAATCGTTGGTGCTAAGGCGAATATCGTTGAGTACAATCCAGGATTTACTCCTGACAACAAGTATGTAGAGATTCTTGAGGTTGTTAAGGCTGTATCTGACACAGTAGATATCATGGATGCTAAGATTTTGGTATCTGGTGGCCGTGGTGTTGGAAGCAAAGAGAACTTCAAGCTTCTTGAGGATCTAGCAACTGTTCTTGGTGGAACAGTAAGCTGTTCTCGTGCTGTAACTGACTCTGGTTGGTTACCAAGAGATTTACAGGTAGGTCAGACAGGTAAGACTGTTCGTCCTAACGTATACTTCGCTATCGGTATTTCAGGTGCTATTCAGCACGTTGCTGGTATGGAAGAGTCTGATATCATCATCGCTATCAACAAGGATGAGGATGCTCCTATCTTTGATGTAGCTGATTACGGTATCGTTGGAGATTTGAATAAGATCGTTCCACAGCTTACAGAGGCAATTAAGACTCAGTTAGCTAACAAGTAATTGTTTTTAGCGAAACAGGGATTTGTGACAGCACTTTGTTGCAAATCCCTTTTCTTATGTTAATTGAGAATAAATGAGCTAATTACACAGGATTTAGATAAAGAGATTAGATATAGTATTTACTATTAATCTCTATAGTTAAGGAGGAGAACGATGGACAAGTTTTTCAAAATCTCAGAACGTGGCTCTACAGTAAAAGCAGAGATTATCGGTGGCTTGACCACATTTTTTGCTATGGCATATATCGTTTTTGTCAATCCAAATCAGGTTGCGGCAGAAGGCTCTAATGGTTGGTTGGCAGCCGTAGCAGCAGAAGCAGGACTTGATGTATCTGTGCAGCTTGGACAGATTTGGAATTCAGTTTTTGTCGCATCACTGTTAGCAGCAATTGTCGGAACATTGCTTTCCGCATTACTTGCCAAAATGCCATTTGCACAGGCTTGTGGTATGGGACTCAATTCATTCTTCTGTACATGCTTTATTGCCGCAGCAGTTATGGGTGGAACCGATGTAATTGAAGGGTATCATGTTGGAATGATAATTATCTTTATTTCTGGTGTGGTATTTTTGGTTTTATCTGCAACAGGCTTGCGTGAGCATATTGCAAAGTCTATGCCGGATTGTTTGAAGAAAGCAATTCCAGCCGGTATTGGTTTGTTTATTGCCATGATTGGTATGAAAAATGCGGGCTTGATTCAGGCAAACCAGTATACCTTTGTACAGTTTGTGGATATTCATAATGGTGAGTGGGTAACAATTGCTCCTGCCATTACAGCATTCTTAGGACTGGTTATCATTGGTATTCTTGAGAAAAAGAAGGTAAAGGGTAGTGTTATTATTTCTATTTTTATATCTACTATCATTTACTATGTATTAATGCAGGAAGTACCAAGCTTTGATATTAGTGCGATTGGTCAGACCTTTAAGGATTTTGGTGAGGTAGGTATTGTTGGCTTGTTGGATGCAGGTGCATGGAAGGCTGCGTTTACAGGTGCTCCGCTTGGTGGTGCATTTAATGCAGTGATGCTGATTATCACTTTCTGTCTGGTTAATATGTTTGACACCATTGGAACCTTATATGGAACGGCGTCTCAGGCAAATATGTTAGATGAAAATGGTGACCCAATCAATGTCAATCAGGCAATGCTTGCAGATTCCATTTCAACTGTTACAGGTGCGATGTTAGGAACTTCAACCTGTACAACCTTCGTTGAGTCTGCTTCTGGTGTGGCGGCTGGTGCTAGAACCGGTCTTGCCAGTGTGGTAACAGCAATTTGTTTCGCATTTTGTTTGTTCTTAAGTCCATTAGCAAATGTGATTCCAAGTGCAGCAACAGCACCAGCATTGATTTTCGTTGGTGTATTGATGATGAAGAGCTTTGCAAATGTGGATATGAGCGATATGTGTTCCGCTGTACCAGCATTTTTGGCACTAATTATGATGCCGCTTACCTATTCTATTGCAAATGGTATCGGTATTGGTTCCATCGCATATGTATTGATTACATTGTTTACAGGTAACTATAAGAAGAAGGATGTTGTTGTTACAGTAATTGCGGCATTGTTTGTGTTTAAGTTTATCTTTGTTACGATGTAAGGAAATACTATAACGAAACGATGTTTGCATGTGTGTAGCTAACATACAATTTGCAGAATACATAGGTTTGTTTATAATATATGAAATACATTATAATTGAAAATAATTAGTAAAGGTATGATATCAGATGGTTGTTGCGATTCTGGTAGCATACCTTTTTCTTTTGCATATTCTATGTATAAGAATGTGGTGACTTTTCAGAGATAAATGCGAAGCGTTTTCGAATGAGGCTCTGAATCGTTTTAGAATGTGAAGGTTGAGAATAACATGGAGATATATGTAGTAAATGCAGGGGATACGTTGCAAAGTATAGCAGCACGATATGGCGTTTCGGCAGAAAGAGTAGCTTATGATAATGACATATTAGGTGCACAACTGGTAGTAGGGCAGGCTTTGATTATCGCCATTCCGGAAACAGTCTATACCATTCAAAATGGAGATACTATACAAAGTATTGCGGATGTATTTAAAACCACGGCATTACAGATTGTAAGGAATAATTCCTATTTGTTAAATGAGAGCTTTTTGTTGCCTGGAAGACAGATTGTAATACGATATACCGAGATGGAGCAAAGGGATATCGAGATATTCGGATATGCTTACGGATTCATCAGAGATGATATATTGGAAGAGAGTTGTCTCTATATTCAGGAGCTGTTACCATTTTCTTACGGCTACAACGTGGATGGAACCTTGATTCCGATGAACGATGATAGGTTGCTAGACGAAGCCAATCGCTTTGGGTTGCGCAAAAGAATGGTCATTACTCCGTTGGATGTAAATGAGCGATTTAACAATCAGTTGGTGGTAATGGTGTTGTCTGATGCGGCAATGCGAGAGAATTTGATTAATAATATATTGCAAACAATGCAGGATAAAGGGTATCAGGCATTGGATATTGATTTTGAATTTATTCCGGGGGAATTTCGGGATGCGTATGTAGCATTTATTGCAGAAGTGAGAGGCAGACTTGCTCCACAGGGATATCAGGTAAGTGTAGCAGTACCACCGAAAACCTCAGATGACCAACCAGGCTTGTTGTATGAAGGAATTGATTATGCGGGAATTGGTGGCGCAGCCGATACAGTGTTTTTGATGACCTACGAGTGGGGGTACAAATTTGGTCCGCCGTTAGCGGTTGCCCCAATACCGAGTGTGCGTAGAGTATTGGACTATGCAGTGTCTGTAATACCACGAGAAAAGATTGATATGGGGATTCCAAACTATGCTTATGACTGGCCATTACCCTATGAGAGCGGCGTGACGGAAGCGGAGACAATCGGAAATGTAGAAGCGGTACGGAGAGCCTTTCGATATGGTGCGCAGATTCAATATGATGAACAATCCCAGGCACCATTTTTTAATTACACATTAGATGGAGTAGAACATGTGGTGTGGTTTGAGGATGTGCGAAGTATTGCCGCAAAATATGACTTGATTGCAGAGTATGGATTTCGGGGGGCAGGGTATTGGAATCTCATGCGGGAGTTCCGCCAGAATTGGATGTACTTGAACCTCATAACCTAAGGTTTCCTGAACATCTTGTCACGTCCAATGCCAATTGTGGGGATGTATTGCAAATGCGAAGATATCTGAAGAGTATAATTATTTTAACAAGGAAGAGTATATGCCGCAAACAATATACTGGGTGAATTATTTTAATAAAACAGTTGAAGAGAATATAGGTCAACACAAGATAGATGAAGTGTTGAGTCAATATACCAATATCACAATGAAAAACGGAATTTTGAGATTGAAAGACACAATGTCTCAAAGCAGCTTTCATGTTGTTGTAACTGTATTAGAGAACAGCAGGGCGCAGAAGGGATAAATATGTTTCCTAAGAAAGGCCGTTACGCATAAAACAGAGTGCGAACGCCCTTTCGTGGAAACTGTTATCCCTAAAAAAGCCCTGCGTCCTCCGACACACAACATGAAAGGGGGCTCTTAATACTCCATCGCTTTCTCTTCACCATTTAACACACGAATTGCGCCCTGTGCAAGAGCAAGCAACTCATCCTCACCAGGATATACAGTAAACGGTGCGA
>CAYTOQ010000137.1:0-5695 GCA_964439445.1 uncultured Clostridium sp.
CGTAAGAGCAGCACGAGGAATCTCGATCATTGTACCGATGTGGTACTGGATATCAGAATTCTTCTCAGCCTTAACAGCCTCACAAACCTCAACTACAACATCCTTAACATACTTAAGCTCTTTCTTCTCGCCTACTAATGGAATCATGATTTCTGGAACGATGTCATAACCCTTCTCAGCCTTAACTTCGATAGCAGCTTCCATAACAGCTCTTGTCTGCATTCTTGCGATTTCTGGATATGTTACAGCAAGACGGCATCCACGGTGACCCATCATTGGGTTGAACTCGTGAAGTGCATCACACTTAGCCTTAACGTCAGCAACTGTAAGACCCATATCATCAGCTAATGCCTTGATATCTTCTTCCTCAGTTGGAACGAACTCATGAAGAGGTGGATCCAAGTAACGAACTGTCATTGGACGACCCTCTAATGTCTCGTACATAGCCTTGAAGTCAGCCTTCTGGAACTCACCGATTGCCTTAAGAGCTTCTTCTCTAGCTTCTACTGTATCAGAAAGGATCATCTTTCTGAACTTAGGAATTCTATCCTCACCGAAGAACATATGCTCTGTACGGCAAAGACCGATACCCTCAGCACCTAACTCAACAGCCTTAGCTGTATCAGCAGGAGTATCTGCATTCGTACGAACCATTAACTTTCTATACTTATCTGCCCAAGCCATAACACGACCGAAGTCACCACCGATTGATGGCTCTACTGTCTTGATATCGCCCTTGTAAATCTTACCTGTTGTACCATCAAGAGAAATGTAATCTCCCTCATGGAATGTGTATCCACCTAACTCGAAGTACTTCTCTTCTTCGTTAATCTTGATTTCACCACAACCAGATACACAACATGTACCCATACCACGAGCAACTACAGCAGCGTGAGATGTCATACCACCACGAACTGTTAAGATACCCTGTGAAGCATGCATACCTTCGATATCTTCTGGAGATGTCTCAAGACGAACTAAGATACATCTCTCGCCACGTCCACCGATACCAGCTTCCTTAGCGTCATCTGCAGTAAAGTAAACCTTACCAGCAGCAGCACCTGGAGAAGCAGGAAGAGCTGAACCAATAACCTCACCAGCTTTAAGTGCAGCAGCATCGAATGTTGGGTGAAGTAACTGATCAAGAGACTTAGCCTCGATACGGCAAACTGCCTCTTCCTCTGTAATCTGACCTTCATCTACTAAATCACAAGCAATCTTGATAGCGGCTGGAGCTGTTCTCTTACCGTTACGTGTCTGTAAGAAGTATAACTTACCTTCCTCGATAGTGAACTCCATATCCTGCATGTCATGGAAGTGATTCTCAAGCTTCATAGCTAATTCCATGAACTGAGCGTAACACTCTGGTAAATCCTGCTCTAACTGAGAGATTGGCTGAGGTGTACGAACACCAGCAACTACGTCCTCACCCTGAGCATTGATTAAGTACTCACCAAAGATACCCTTATCACCTGTAGATGGGTTACGTGTAAATGCAACACCAGTACCTGATGTCTCACCCTTGTTACCGAATACCATTGTCTGTACGTTAACAGCAGTACCCCAATCACCAGGGATGTCGTTCATACGACGGTAAACGTTAGCACGTGGGTTGTCCCAAGAACGGAATACAGCCTTAACAGCTCCCATCAACTGATCCTTAGGATCCTGTGGGAATTCCTCACCGTTCATAGCATCCTTGTAGATAGCCTTGAACTGGTTAGCCAAATCCTTTAAGTCATCAGCAGTTAAATCTGTATCATATACAACGCCCTTAGCTTCCTTCATCTCATCAATCTTCTTCTCGAAGAATGACTTTGGAACTTCCATAACTACGTCAGCGTACATCTGAATAAATCTTCTGTATGAATCGTATGCGAATCTTGGGTTGCCAGTCTTCTTAGCAAAACCTTCAACTGCTACGTCATTAAGACCTAAGTTAAGGATTGTATCCATCATACCAGGCATAGATGCACGAGCACCTGAACGAACTGATACTAATAATGGATCTTCTGTATCACCAAACTTCTTACCATTATATTCCTCTAACCAAGCAATAGCCTCGAAAATCTGCTTCTGAATCTCCTCAGAAATCTGCTTGCCCTGGTTATAGTAATCTGTACAAGCCTCTGTTGTTACTGTGAATCCCTGTGGAATTGGTAAACCTAAGCCAGTCATCTCAGCTAAGTTACATCCCTTACCACCAAGAAGGTTTCTCATTGATGCGTCGCCTTCTTTAAACAAATAAACCCATTTGTTTGCCATTTGTTACATACCTCCTAAGTATTTGATAATTGTACTCGGACAGATTCTTAGACCTGTCCACAGTCTGTTAATAATTATAGCACATATTATACAAAATTCAAAATCTTTTTTTCAAATTCTAATGGTTTTTTGTGAGTTTTTTTGAATTACTTTTTACGTTTTACATAAACAATGTTTTTCACCCGAAAAAAAGAGTTGCCAGACCTTTCATCTGACAACTCTAATATGTCTTTTCAACAATCTATTTGCTTAGTAAATAATACGTACAGCTTTATTAATAGGTGAATAATTGTAATTTGAAATCTTAATACCTGTTTTCTTATTACTTGCATGAACAACCTGTCCACCACCAATATAGATTGCTACATGTCCATAATCGTGATAGAACAACAAATCACCAGGCTGTAAATTATCCACACTTACCTGCTTACCTGCACCCGACTGACTTGCAGCCGTTCTAGGTAAAGAATATCCAAAATTCTTATATACCGACTGAACAAAACCCGAACAATCAGCACCATTGGTCAAACTTGTACCACCATAAACATATGGATTACCAACAAACTGTACCGCATAATCTGCAACAGCCTGTCCACTTGAACTACCGCTTTCTTGCTTAACAGTTTCTTTGGATGTATCCTCATCCGAAACTTTAACATCCGTTTGAGTTACAGCTTCCGTTTTTGTTTTTTCTTGCTTCGGAGCCTCTGTTGTCGTTGCCTGCGTTGTCGCCTGCTGCGCTGCTGCTTCCGCTGCTGCCGCTGCTTGAGCTTCTGCCTCGGCTGCCGCTATTGCCGCCTGCTCTTCTTCAATCGTAACAGCAGTTTCATATACATAATCAATATACACATAATCACTTGAAACATATCCAACCTGCTCCTCAGACAATGCAACTTTTACCCAACCCTCTTCATTTCCAAGAATTGTATAAGTAGAACCCTCATCTGTTAAAGCCAAAATATCACTTTCAGTCGAATTCTCCGCACGAATATTCAATGTCTCAGTCGCAACCTTAGCTACCTGATCGCAATTATTCTCAATATAAGCCTCAGCCTCATCACCGAACAACAAATAATCGTTATGCACATAACCATATGCATTCCCCGATGATACTACAGACCACTCTTCACCTTTTTCAATAATTGTTCCAACATTACCTCTATAGAACTTACCAATTACCTCAGCTTCCTCTGACGCTTCCGCACGGATATTCAAAAAGCTATCAATATTAGCAACCACCTGATTAGAATCAAGGGCAGCCGCTTTTTCTTCTAGCGATGTATCTTCTTCAACTACCGGAGCCTCTGTAGCAACTTCCTGTGGAACCTCGGCCACCTCAACCACCTCTGTTGTAGGTGTCACAGCAACTCCCTTTGCAATTTCTTTCGAATCAATGACACTATTTTCTATTGCTTTTCCAACAATAGCAGGAGTCTCACTTACTTGCTCCTTCACACTAGTTGTGTATGACGTACCACCTAACATTACTGACAAAAATGCTACTGCTACCATTGAACTTCTAATAATTTTCTTCTTCATACTTTACCTCTTTTTAATCGTTGGTTTAATTGTTACAAAATTGTTACAAACCCACTAACATCCTTATGATAACAAAGGATAACCATTATGTCAACCTCTTCTTTACACTTTTATATATATTTTTATCTTGATTTTATTGCTTTTTCATATTATTTTTTGTATAATTGAAACAGATTTATAAGATTTACACAAACTATACTATATTTCTACAGAAAAGGAGAGAAGATAGAATGGATATTAGAGATTTTATTGATGTAAAACAACTAGAGCAGATTATGCAGGATTGGTCTGATTCGACAGGACTTGCTACTATTGCAGTGGACAATAACGGAGAATACATCACCAAGTCAATCAATTTTACAGATTTCTGTATCAAGTACACAAGAGGTTCCGAAGAAGGTGCCCGTCGCTGTCAAAAGTGCGATGCAGAATGTACCGGTACATATTACTGTCATGCAGGTTTGATGGATTTCAGCCGTGATATCATTGTTAATGGTGAGAAGGTTGGTGCGATTATAGGTGGACAGGTTCTTCCGAACGCACCAGATGAAGACAAATTCCGAGCAATTGCTGAAGAGTTAAGTATTGATCCTGATACATACATCCGCGCTTTACAAAAGGTGCCGGTTCGTTCAGAACGTTCCATCAAGGCTTCAGCTAAGTTATTAGGCGATGTTGTCAATATGCTTGCCAATGCAAATTATCGCAATAGCGCTGATATAGGAAAGATTGATGAGCTAGACGCAAAGATTGAAAATGCAGCAAGCTTAATTCGCGAAATCAACGAGAAGTCATTCCAGTTAGATAAGATTGAAAGCAAACAGAACATCCTCTCTCTTAACGCTTCCATCGAAGCTGCACGAGCAGGCGAGTTCGGTCGAGGCTTCGCCGTAGTTGCTGCAGAGGTTGGTAAATTAGCTGTTAACTCTGGTGAGATTAACAAATCGATCAAACAATCATTGAAAGAATTAACAGAGACAATCAAAGAATTAGAGAAATTAATGTAATTTCATTTTTGTATTTCTTATAATATGAGCGTATCAAAAAGCCTTGTTGCGATGCAACAAGGCTTTTAAAGTTCTTACCGTTCATTAATATTCAAACTTCTTCTCAAAATATGCTTTCAAATCTTCAATCTTAATTCTTTCCTGTTCCATAGTATCACGGTCACGTACTGTAACTGCTCCATCTTCTTCCGACTCGAAATCGTAAGTCACACAGAAAGGAGTACCAATTTCATCCTGTCTTCTATAACGCTTACCAATATTACCACGGTCATCAAACTCACAGTTATATGTCTTTGACAATTCAGTAAAGATTTTTTCTGCACCTTCATTTAATTTCTTAGACAATGGAAGCACTCCAATCTTAACCGGTGCCAAAGCTGGATGGAAATGAAGAACTGTTCTTGTATCTCCACCTTCTAGTTCCTCCTCATCATACGCTGAACAAAGGAATGCCAGCGTTACACGGTCAGCACCAAGTGATGGTTCAATAACATATGGAATATATTTCTCTTTCTTTTCATCATCAAAATATTCCATAGGCTCACCGGAAGTATTTTGATGCTGAGTCAAATCGTAATCTGTACGATCTGCGATTCCCCAAAGCTCACCCCATCCAAATGGGAACAAATACTCAATATCAGTTGTTGCTTTACTATAGAAACAAAGCTCCTCCGGATCATGATCTCTATAACGAGTCTCCTCCTGATTCATACCCAAATCCTTTAACCAATCGATACAAAACTGTTTCCAATATGCAAACCACTCAAGATCAGTACCTGGCTCACAGAAAAATTCTAATTCCATCTGTTCAAATTCTCTTGTACGGAATGTAAAGTTACCTGGTGTAATTTCATTACGGAAAGACTTACCAATCTGACCAATAC
>CAYTOQ010000138.1:0-5690 GCA_964439445.1 uncultured Clostridium sp.
TAACATCTGTAATCAATGCCCATGATACCATAGAGAATACACCAAGACCTAACCAACAAATCATCTGTAAACCACAGTACACCCAAACGTTATCCGGACGGATAATCCAAAGAAGGAGCATGATAACTGCTGCAAACAAATTGGATACTACAGATACTTCCGCTTTACCAAATTTCTTTGCCAATGGTTTTGCAATAACCGCTGCAATAATCATACCAACCATCATAAGCATTGTAGATGCCGACTGTGCAGACGCACTGTTGTAATAGTCTGGGAAAATGTATGCCGCCATATTCTGCATTGTAAGCTGTGCAAGTAACATAACAATCGATGCAACAATAATAGATATTAACGCTCTGTTCGTAAATGCACTCTTTAACATCTGACCAACAGAAGGTCCCTTCTGATCCTCGCTAGGCTGAACAACAACACGCTCTGTTACCATCTTATAGCAAAGTAAATAACATATAATTGCCAAGATAGAGAACACACCGGCTGCCATCGTAACCTTCGAACCAATCAATGTCTCTTTCACGGTACCGTCTGCCAATGTAATCTTCTCGTATGCAAGAAGTGGAAGTAGAATACCGATTACCATACCTGCAAGCATTCCACCCATTGTACGGAATGTGGAAAGGGACTGACGATCATCCGGATTTGCGGAAATCGCAGATGCCATTGAGCCATATGGAATATTAATACCCGTATAGCAGATAGAACCCCATAACAGATATGTGACAGCAAGATATGCAACCTTTGCACCTGTAGGCAAACCAGCAAATCCACTCTGATACATCAAAAAGGATGCAATCGCAACCGGAATACACATACGCAAAATCCATGGTTTGAACTTACCAGCCGGTTTAATCTTACTGCGGTCACAAATACGTCCCATCGTCACATCTGTAACAGCATCCACAAAACGCGCTAACATCATAATGGTACCAACAATTGCAGCAGATACACCCATTACGTCTGTGTAAAACTTTGTCAAAATCATTGTGGATAAAATAAATGTGAAATCATTACCAAAATCACCAAACATGTAACCCAGTTTGTCCTTCATACCAAAAGGTTTTTTGTTATCTCCCATAGTAGAACCCTCCTTCAAAATTTACTAATTTGATTTTATCATAAATCGACATTTCCCATAAGTAGAATTATTAGGTTTTTTCGTATTTTTTTTATTAATACTTGAAATCCCCTAAAAATTGTACAATAATAAAATAAAAAATTACGATGGAAATGAGGTGTCTTATGGACTACACCAAAGAGCTACAATTCGCTCAAAAACTTCTTCAGAACCTACGCCTAAATATGCGTTATATCACAGAAGAAACTGTAACAAATTCCTCAGCAACACGTAGCATGGGGCTTCAACACATATTAAATTATGAATTTGATGACTCTACACTTTTTGACATGGTTCAAAAACAGTGTAATGCCAATACAATTTACCGCATACAAACGCCACTATTTTCTAACTTCTTTTTATTTCAACTGCCAGAAACCGAAAAACCAACCTTTGTATATATTGGGCCATACAGCTTAGCGCCTGTTTCCCAACAGGATATACTTTCTTTGGCAGAACAATATCATGTTGCACCGGGTAACCTTTCTCAATTAGAACAATTTTATCAGGGGATTCCATTAATTTCCGATGAGAATACCTTACTGTCATTAGTATACACCTTAGGCGAAGCCCTCTGGGGGAACGGTGATAATTTTACCGTTATGGATAATTTCGAGATACCCTCCTACATTCCAGAAGCGGTGCTTCCAATACCTGAAGCACAGGAACCGGAGGAAGCACTATTAACTCTGCATATCATGGAACAGCGTTATGAAATCGAACAAAATCTGATGCTGGCTGTAAGCAATGGACAGGTACACAAAGCGGAGCTTTATCTATCTCATTTGGCTACACAGCAATTCGAACGCCGTTCTGAAAATCCACTCAGAGATTTGAAGAACTATGCCATTATTATGAATACTCTGCTTCGCAAAGCAGTGGAAAATGCTTCCGTACATCCGGTACATTTGAATGCCATTTCCTCACAATATGCAAGAAAAATCGAACTTATCACTTCGCAATCTGCGTTCCATACTCTCGTAAAAGAAATGGTTCGTAAATATTGCCTGTTAGTAAAAAACCATTCCCTGAAAGGATATTCTATGCTGGTTCGTAAGGTTATTACTAACATCATTTACGATTTAACCGCTGACCTCACATTAAAAACGCAGGCAAGCCAGCTAAATGTTAATCCAAGCTATCTTTCTACTTTATTCAAGAAAGAGACTGGTCAAACCCTTACTGATTTTGTCAATCACAAGCGAATCGAATATGCAATTTTGTTATTAAATTCAACCGATATGCAAATTCAGGTTATCGCCCAATATTGTGGTATTCCCGATGTGAATTACTTCACAAAGACCTTTAAAAAAATAGTCGGCAAAACACCTAAGGAATATCGCGAAATGATAAACAAACATTAATAGGATAACCAAATTTCGTGATATTATAATAAGATTGCCATACGCAAATATTATCCGAAGTTAATTTTATAATAAGTATTTCATTTCCGTTCATTTGTAATTCAATTACAAAAAACCTGACAATCGGTTGGTGCAATCACACTTTTCCGTTGTCAGGCTTTCTTGTACATATACCCCTTTATTCTACTCTTATAAGTTGGAATCATATTAATCTGTATAGGCTCATATCAATATTCCAAACCCACTTCACGTTCACTTATTGCCACTTACAAATCTGATGTATTTTGAACCTACACATATTTCTTCAAGGTCTCACGCACGGCTCCCACCCCGGCGGTCAGCTCCTTGAAATAGTCGCACACTTTGTCTGCCAAACCTACCTCGTACAAATCCACACCAAATATTGTCTTGTCGCTTAACACCTTCTTCAATGCACTTTCCACATCGTTATCCCCACCAAGCTTGATGTCTGCCACATATGGACAAACCGTATCTAACAATGGGTCTGGACTAAGCTCAAATGCCTTACCCTCGTCATCCACTGCCATAAGATAACGAAGCCAACCAGCAAATACCAATGGAATTAACTTCAAAGACTTAACATCTAATTCGGCTGATGCATGATATGCCTTGATTGTTTCACCAAAACGAATTGCCAGCTTCTGCGATGTATCCGTTGCAATTCTCTGTGGTGTATCCGGCATAAATGGATTCGGAATGCGGACATTTAATACAGTGTCAATAAATTGCTTTGGATCAAGAATTCCAGGATTCACTACAACCGGAAGTCCTTCCTGATATCCAACCACCTCAACAAACTTGCGAAGCTGCTCATCCTTCATCTCATCTGAAATCTTCTCATAACCAAGAAGACATCCATAAATTGCAAGTACGGTATGCAATGGGTTCAAACAGGTACAAACCTTCATTTTTTCTACCTTATCAACCGTCTCCCGTTCTGTGAACATCAAGCCGCCCTTTTCAAGCTCTGGACGACCATTTGGAAACGCATCTTCAATCACCAGATACTCACACTCTTCTGCATTTACAAATGGTGCCACATAAGTGTTTTTCGAAGTGATAACCGCCTCTAATCCCGCAAATCCATCTTCCTTCAAGATTGCTTCCACAGAAAGATCCGGACGTGGAGTAATCTTGTCAATCATAGACCATGGGAAGGATACCTTTGACTTATCATCAATATAGGTAACGAACCCTTCTTCCACTAGTCCATTTTCCTGCCACTTCTTCGCAAATGCACTGACTGCATCATAAAGCTTGTCACCGTTATGCGAGCAATTATCCATACTCACCATAGCAATCGGCTTCTCGCCCGCTTTGTAACGTGTGTAAAGAAGCGAAACAACCTTACCAATGTAGCTTGCAGGTTTCGCAGGTCCCGCTGCGAAATCGGCTTCTACCGCTGGCAACAGCTCACCCTTACCATTTACCAGACTGTACCCCTTTTCTGTAATCGTAAAGCTTGCCATCTGCAAGGAATCCTTGCTAAAAATTTCCTGAAGTCTTGTATACTCCTTATCATTTTCCGAATCCAGGATGCAGGACTCCACCACAGAACCAACCACTGTCTTTTCCACATTGCCATCTGCTTTCAATGTTACTAATAATGTGTAATCATCGTGTGGACGGTTCATTTTTTCTATAATCTCGTAGTCAAAGCCTTCTGCCACAACCAAGCCTCTATCCAAGTCGCCTGCATTTAAGAGATTTTGTACTACGTTAGCCTGAAACGCGCGGAAAATGTTACCTGCTCCAAAGTGAATCCAGAATGGATTTTCCTTGGTTGCGGCAGTTACCGCCTCTCTATCAAACTGCGGAAGCTTATATCCCTTTGCTTCCCACTCTGCCTTATTTTGTAAACCAGCTTTGCTTAACTCCATTCTTATCTGGCTCCTTTCTCAATGGCCTCCCAAAGACCGTTCAAATAAGTTGCTCCAAGTGCTCTGTCATACAAACCGTAACCCGGCATTGCTACCTCATCCCAAATCATACGACCATGGTCTGGACGAATTGGACCATCAAATCCGATGTCATAGAGCGCCTTCATAATCTCATACATATCGAAGGTTCCGTCAGATGAAAGATGTGCCGCCTCCTCAAAGTTCGTTGGTGTAATGAACTTTAAGTTTCTTACATGAGCAAAATGAATTCTACCCTTTAACGAACGAATCATATCTGGTAAATCATTGTCTAAATTGGTTCCATACGAACCGGAACAGAAGGTTACACCATTGTGTACGTCATCCACCATTTCCATCATACGAAGGATATTCTTCTTATTGATGATGATACGAGGAAGTCCAAATACACTCCAAGCCGGATCATCCGGATGAATCGCCATCTTAATATCATACTCATTACAAACCGGCATAATCTTTTCAAGGAAATACTTCAAGTTATCGAATAATTTGTCATCATCAATATCCTTGTACATCTCAAATAGTTCCTTCACCTTAGCCATACGCTCCGGCTCCCAGCCCGGCATAATGGTTCCGTTCATGTCACCTGCAATGGACTCAAACATTTTTTCAGGGTCTAGTGCATCCACCGCTTCCTGTGTGTAAGCAAGTACCGTGGAACCATCCTCACGTACTCTTGCAAGCTCTGTACGTGTCCAGTCAAACACCGGCATGAAGTTATAACACACTAAATGAATATCCTCCTCACCAAGATTTCTCAAGGTTTCAATATAATTCTCAATATACTGCTCACGCTCAGGTGCACCTGTCTTAATCGCATCGTGAATATTCACACTCTCGATACCTGCAATATGAAGTCCAGCCTCTGCAACCTCATCCTTCATTGCACGGATTCGCTCTCTGCTCCACACCTCGCCCGGCTCTGTATCATAAAGAGTTGTAATAACACCTGTCACACCCGGAATCTGGCGAATCTGCTTCAAGGTTACTGTATCAAATTTGGAACCATACCATCTTAATGTCATTTCCATATTCTTGTATCACTCCTTTTATTTATTCTCAACTTGTGTATATTGCGAAACATTCACAATGTAACTGGATATGCAAATGAAACAAGTACCATAAGCAGGTGCTGTGAGGCCGTCGGCACTTAATGAGAGGCTTTGCCTCAAATTTAGTACCGCTACGAGCCGAGGGCAGCGAAAGCGTGCCTGCATTGGTTTGTTTCATTTGTATATCCTTAATAGATAACTT
>CAYTOQ010000139.1:0-5652 GCA_964439445.1 uncultured Clostridium sp.
ATTGCATATGCTCCCGTTCCTGCCATAAAATCACTCCTTCCAAAATGTTATATAACATAATTATATGTAGATTATTGTAAAAAATCAATCTTTTTCAAATACCGGGATTGCGTAAATAACTTCTTTAAAATGAATACTATTATTTTTAATTTCCTGTACTTTTATAAAACCTTAAACTAAACCGCCAAAATACATATGCAAGTAGATACATAAGTACACCAACTGGTAAAGTTATATACATAAACCATTCTGGATACAACGCCATATCCTCTTTCCTCAGTAAAAACTGAGCCGGAAAATAATTAACAAAGGCAAATGGCACCACATATATCATGCCAAGCTGAATCAGCCTAGGAAAAATACTAATTGGATAACCAGCAAATTTTCGCATATTCCAATACAACAATTCCTTTAAACTATCTGTTTTCAAAAGATAAATATTAAGTGTGGCAAAAAACAAGAAAAGCGCACCTTGAATTAATACACCACCCACAATCGTCACAAGATAATAAATTACATTGATAGCATTCCATTCAATTCCAATGCTTCCTGCAGAAGACAAAAATAAAAAAATTCCCAGTCCGCCATGACCTAATGCTGCAAACCAATCTGCATTGACAAAGATTATCTGAAACAGCACGCCTCTTGGGCGCAACAAAAATCGATCAAAGCTTCCATCTCTTACCGAGTATCCCAAATCACGTAACCCGGTAAACAACAATATCATAATTCCGTAGGTTAAAAATAATAAGCTAAACAGGAACATCATCTCCTGCATATTCCAACCATTTAATGTATCAAATTGTAACAGTGTAAAATAGATGACAATGATTCCTGTTGCCTCTCTTAAAAAGACTGCAACAGAACGTAGGATTGCATCTACTTTATACTGAAACCACGCTTTTATTGTTGTTTTCGTATATACTTTCATCAAATGTATGGTATCGCCCATATTCAACCTCCTTGTACCACCAATTTTCTTTGTCCACGCACCCACAGATACTGCCCAGCACAATAAATGATTCCAATCCACACCATCTGTATCAAACATTTACTTATAATTTCTGCATATGATAATTGTCCAAGATAGATTTGAACCGGCGTAAAATAAATACTGGAAAATGGTGTAATATCAAGTATCCCTTTCATCCAATCTGGCATAAACCACAGTGGTATCATTGCTCCCGAAAGGACATTAACAAATACATTTTTGATTGTAACAAGACTCCATATATTGATTAGCCAGAAGGATGTCGTCTGAATCAAATAGCTAATAGACCACAACACGCCGTAGCCTAAAATGGAGCTTATCAGGAACAACAAAAACATAGTTAGACTTGCCGGTTTCTCCATTCCAATACATAAAGCCGAAACAAACAATGCCGGTAGGAAATGAAATGACAACCGAAATAACGCAACTCCTAGATTTTCTGCTAGCATTCTTCCCTGAATACTGATGGGACGCAATAACGCATTCGCAATACTTCCATCACGAATTTTATCTGGAAGATAATTATCATCTACAAAGAAAACAGCCTCCAATCCAATGGAAAGAATAAAGCTTGTAGATACCATTTTTAATGTAACAGCCTCTACCATTACCCTCTCTCCAAATAAGGACTTATAAATGGTCCAAAAAATGAATATCTTAAGCAAGGTATCTATCACTCCCATAAAATGGTCAAATCGATATGCGCTACGGTTTAAGAAACTCTTTTTTGCAAATGCCGCATACGGTAAGATACGCACCTAAACCACCTCCTTACGATAGATTCCACGAATTATTTCCTCAATATCCGGTTCTGTTACTTTGATATCCTTTACGCTATACTTCGAAAGAATATGATTCATCAATTCATTCATTTTAACCACCCCATTTTCAAAAACAAACCGCTTCCGATGTTGCCCTTCATTTTCTACATTCTCAACTGTTACATTTGGGATTGCATCCACTACCGTGTCAAAATTAAATTCCACATCTATTCTTCTCATCTTCCCATACTCTCGTCGAATGCTTTCCAAGGTTCCATCATACACTTGACTGCCTTGATCAATAATCATCAAACGATTACACGTTTTTTCAATGTCCTGCATATCATGTGTAGTAAACAGCATGGTTATATTTTTCTTCTGGTTCAATTCTTTAATAAAACTACGAATCATTTCCTTTCCGACCACATCTACTCCAATGGTTGGCTCATCAAAAAATACAATATCCGGGGAATGCAATAACGCCGCAGCAACATCCGCCCTCATCCGCTGTCCCAAAGACAATTGTCTGACCGGCTGGTTTATAAACTTATCCATATCCAACATTTCCACAAACTGTTTTAGATTGGAGCGGTATACCTCTTCCGGCACGCCATAAATCGCTCTTAACAATTCGAAACTATCACATACTGGCAAGTCCCATTGCAATTGCGATTTCTGTCCAAATACAACTCCGATATTCCTAACATAGCTTTTTCGCTGCTTGTATGGTATAAACCCAGCAACCCGAATAGAACCCTCGTCGGGACACAAAATCCCAGACAACATTTTAACCACAGTTGATTTTCCTGCTCCATTTGGTCCGATAAAACCCACCATTTCTCCCTGTTCGATATGAAAAGAAATGTTATCCACAGCTTTCTTTATCTCTACTCTCGGCACAATTAGATTTGCCAACATACCCGGCACTCCCGCCGTACGTTTACTGACTTTAAATGATTTCGATACTCCATTTACTTCAATAAAATGTTCCATTTTCCCTAATCCTTTCCTTCCCAATCACATCTCCTAATTCCGGCGTCTGCATACTGATTTCTAACACCTCTGTCTGCGAAATAATATGCTTTGTAATCTCTGCTGCCGAAACAACATTGGAATTATATTGAAGTCTTATTACGTCATTTTCCAAACTATATTTTACAAGCGGTATATCTTCCATATCAGGAATATTTCCTCTAAAACGAATCTCCATCGAATTCATTGGTGCATATGTTTTCAACAAAGTATTCATTGCGCCATAGTAGATTATCTTCCCTTCATCTAACAAAAGATAACGGTCACAAAGCATTTTCATTTCTACCATGTCATGCGATGATATTAGAATTGTTGTACCGGTTCTCTTCTTACGAAACAATTCCATCGCTAATGCTTGTTTTGCCCAAGCATCTAATCCAATGGTCGGTTCATCTAAAACAAGCACTTCGACTTCACCAAGAAACAAGGTACAAAGTTCTACTCTCCTTCTCTGTCCCAGGGACAATTCACCCACTCTTTTTTCCAAGAGCTTTGTTATTTGAAACAAATCTTGTAGTCGTGTTCGCTCATTTTCAAAAAGAACGCTCTCTATGTTGTAGATAAAGCGTATCTCATTTAATACATCTACAACTCGCTCTTCTTTTGAAAACAACGGAATATCCGCAAAATAAACCCGCATACTCTTGCACAATTCTTTTCGTTCCTTAACAGGATTATGATTATTTGTGCAAATTCTTCCGATTTGGGGAAGTAACAGTCCACTTGCCAATTTCAGCATTGTTGTTTTTCCTGCACCGGGTTTTCCAATCACACCCACAATTTTTCCTCTCGGAATATGAACACTCACTTCTTCTAAAATAAACTTGGAAACATTTTCAAAACTAATCATAAGACCTCCTAAAAGAAAAATATCCCTTGCAATTAACAATTACAAGGGATTGGGACAAACAACTATTCTTCTGGGATAAACACACTAAAACAAAAGTTATTTTCTTCTTCATATATATCATACATACCATTATAGGACTCTACAATCTCTTTCACTCTACTCACACCAATACCATGTTGCAATTCATCCGATTTCTTCGTAGATTGCAACGACGGATTACTTTCTAATACAGACTTTTCAATACGATTTTTCACACAAATTGCTTCATATCCCTGACGCTTTGAAACAATTAATTGTATCTGCTTTTCTACGTGTTTCTCATGAAGACTTGCCTCAATGGCATTATCCAAAAGATTGGTTAATACAGAAGAAAAATCCAAGCTGCTCATCTTTGCAAACGCCAGATTTTCAATTTCTGCTTTTACTGAAATTCCATTCTTCCTTGCAAGGGAAAGCTTTTCATTCATGATATGATTCAATATGACATTTCCCGTCTCCACATAGGTATTCATGGCATTTAATTGATCCAATACTTCTGAAGAGTAATCTCTTGCCTGCTTATAATTTTCTGTTGCCAGCAAGGACGACAATACCATAAAATGGTTTTTCATATCATGCTTTAATTTACGTGTCGCTTGATGTAGTTCCCTGATTTCTACATCCTTTTTTTCCCTTTCCATACATTGCGACTGTAAATGAGTGTACGAATACTCTAATTCCTGATATTGGGCAAACAAACGCATATATTTTTCATTTAATTCATCATAATCGGCTGCTAACTGTTTGTATCTGCTCATCTTTACATCCTCATGCTTTCAAGCAATTTTTTCTTTGTTACCTCTGCATAACTCTTTCCAATCGGAATCAGCACTCCATTCCATAATTCTAACTCATCCCTCTTAAACATCTTGACTGCATCTACATTTACCAAAAAACCTTTATGTACACGCAAAAAACCTTCCGAGAGCAACGCATTTTCCACCGCTGCCATAGTACTACGAAACCGGTACATTGTATCTTTTGTATAGACCTTCAAATAGTTACTATCTGCCTCAAAATATAGGATATCCGAGAGCAATAGCTTCACATCCTGCCCTGCCATCTTCAAACAAAAATGTCTATTTCTTGAATGAAGTTCTTCTTTGCAATCGAGTAATATCTGCTCTATTTCCTCTTGAAAATGTGTCTTTCGTATAAACCCAAAAGGATGATATTGCAAGCTTTCATATACCAATTCATCATGACTTGTCACAAACACAAGTAATGGTTTGACATTCAATTCATTTAATTGTTTTGCAATATCCATTCCACTAAGAACAGGCATATCAATATCAAGAAATAAAACATCACAAGAATTTATCTGTAACCGTTCCATTATTTCAATTCCAGATGTAAACATCAAAACAGATGATTTCGGTACATAACTACAAATCGTCTCGCTTATTAAATTCAAGATTGTTGGTTCATCATCACAAATATAAATATTCAAAATAATCTCCTCGTTTTCTAACTCTTTTTATTTCATTTAATTTTCATTCATCTCCATAACTATTTTCATATTCATTTATCTCAATTTTTTGCAGCACATTGGACGTCTTAATCTTAGCAGTCTCATCCATATGTCCCATATCAAAATCATCCGATGTATGTTGAATATAATTATCACCTATCCCCTCACCACAACCATAATACTGACCATCCATTCCAAGTACCACCAAATTATCGTGATCAGGAATTACATTTCCACCATTAAATGAAACTCTTCCCATCCATACGCATAGCACCTGTTCCATTGCCATTTGAGGTTCTTCCACCATACCTGAAAATGTTCCGTTACCGCACTGTCCAAAACGATTATTCCCCCATGTCCATAGGCAATCATTGTCATCGATAGCCGCATCATTGTTAGTCCTCCATTTTACTTGAAAACGAATCAATAAAACTCCTTAATTCATCTACATCCTCCTGTGTAATCTGGTCACTGTTATACAAGGTAGCAACAAATGTCTTTAATGAAC
>CAYTOQ010000140.1:0-5632 GCA_964439445.1 uncultured Clostridium sp.
GATGTTCCACGATAGCGATTAAATATAATGAAAAATCCTTCAAATGGACTTTTTTCACAGAATCCGAATCCCGTCCCTCTTGCCACATGGGAAGAAATCGCTCGGAAATATCTTCAATATCTTCAGGCTGCACATCCTTTAGAATATCGATGTTTGTATAGCCGCGTAGAAATTGTGCACATAATATCGGGTCATCAAATATGAGCTTCGCACCATTATCACGCGTTTTTCTGTTTTTAATTGGTTCCTTCATATATTATCCTCCTTTTCAATTAAACCGATTGAAAAGCAGGATGCTTAAATAAGAACATGATATAAATATATAACTCGATTATAGGGTATCAGATGTGTTTTTGCAACTTAAGGCGAAAAAATGTTGATAGAATTAAAAAAACGTATATAATAAATGCGAAGAAGATAATAGAAAAAGGAGATACGTATGAGACTTAGAAATGTACCAGGTTCCAGAGATACGATTGCTGAAAGCCCATTTACAATAAAGGATGAAACTGAAAAAAAAGGAAAATGGAATGAGGTATTTGGAAATGACAACCCAATTCACATTGAGATTGGAATGGGAAAGGGACAATTTATTATGACTCTTGCGGAGCGCAATCCAGATATCAACTATGTGGGAATCGAGAAATATTCATCGGTATTGGTAAGAGCAATTGAGAAGCAGGAAGAGAAGAATCTTTCGAATCTCTTCTTTATTCGTATGGAAGCAGAGAATATTGCAGAGGTGTTTGACAAGGATGAGGTAGACCGTATTTATCTTAATTTTTCGGACCCTTGGCCAAAGGACAGACATGCAAAGAGACGTCTTACCTCAGTACAGTTCCTAGAGCGTTACGAGAATATTTTGAAAAAAGAAGGACACGTGATTTTTAAGACCGATAATCGCGACTTATTTGATTTTTCATTGGAGCAGGCAGAAGAAGCAGTGAATTGGGAGCTTTTAAATCATACCTTCGACCTACATAACTCTGAGTATGTGGAAGGAAATATTATGACGGAGTATGAGACAAGGTTTGTGGAAAAGGGAAATGCAATCTGTCGTATGGAGTTAAAGCAGACGAAGAGACTCTAAAACAGAGCCTCTTCGTTTTTAAATTCTACAATATCTATACTTTCTAATATTTAATTAATTCCTCTGTGCATTTCATCAACACACCATCCTAAATAAAGACTTATGTTATATATATTCTACAGTGTTATAAGCAATATACATCGAAAGACACTGCACCGAAATTATAATATATAACGAATTTTCTTGGTGGGCATAATTACCCATTTTACTATTGTAAACAAGCGTGTATTTTAATATAATTATAGACAGATGTTGAAAAACATAATTCGTTATTTTGGAAACAGAAAAACCGAGAGAAAAAATTGATAAAGAGGAGGAAAACGTATGAGTAGGAAGAAGAAAATGACAGCTTGGTTTTTGGTGCTTACTATGGTGTGTAGTATACTTGTGGGAGTACCAGCTAAAGCAGAGGAAGTAGAACACAAATTTACAATGGTATATGATGTGACGGATTTTGATGTAGCAAGTGAAGCAAGAGCCATAGTATACGACACACAAGGAAAAGCAGTTGGTGATACGCGCTATATTGTGGATTACACAGAGGATGGAGAAACAAGAGAAGTTTCGAAGTATTATAAGGCAGAAGAAATTAAAGTGTATGAAGCGGATTGGGAAGAGGATGTAGCTATACGAAGTGATAGAGAGGTTTTCAATGTAATTGTAGATGTTCCAGATCTAGAAGAAAATGATAAGAATGCACTTTGTTTCAAATTCCAACAGGAGGGCACATATTTCTTGGTTGCTGGGAACAATGAATTAAGGGTTTATGCCTATCTAGATGGAGGGACAGATTTTTATCCTGAAGCGGAAGCAGCAGATGATACACAGATATGGGATTTTCGCTTAGTAGGAGCAAAGAATACTTTTTATTTTGCTGTGAAGGATTTAGAGAGTAAGAATGTAGGTAGTGTTAAATTCTCGGCGAAAGTGGATGAGGTAGTAACGAAGGATGTAAGCAGCCTTATTACATATACGAAGATAGAAGATGCAAATATTCCAATGTACAAGATTGAAGTAATAGGAGATAAGAGTTTTGAATTGATTGTGGAGTCTGAATTAAGTGATGAAGAGTATTATTGGACTAAGAAAAACTCTATTTGGATTGACTATGTACAAACCGGTTTTGTGTTTGGAGAACCGATATGGGACGATGAAACAGGTACATTGACAACAGACATTGATGAGTGGTCTTATGCAAAAGAGATGGCAGGTGAGATGTATTCTGTTCGCTGGGTTTATCTTGGAACTACTACGGATGGAGAGAATTATGATAAGGTTCCAGAAGATGATGTTAGAAATAGTTCGATTAAAATCAACAATTCAAATGAATACGAAATTAAGGAAGAGGAAGAATGGCCATTTTCGTCTGAAAAGGATACCATAATTGTAAAAGAGGGATTTGCAGAATATGGTATCTATGGTTTCTATATGAAGAATGATATTAATATTACATATAATGATGAAACCATTACAATTTATAAGGATTTGCCAGCTATTGGATTTTACAAGAACAATAAAGCAAGCTTTGAAAATTACATAAGTGACGAATATTTTATGAGTGAAACAGAAATGTTTGAGGGAATGGATATCTATGTACTTCCAAGAGAAGATGTAAAAGATTATAGTTATACATTAGATACCTTAGATAGGACGATTTTAGTAGATGGAAAAGCCTTTGATTATGAACATATTTCAGATGAGCACTCAGCAGGATATTATCAATCCTCTAAGGAATTTAATAAACCGATTAAAATTTCGGTGGAAAAGTGTGCCGGTTCCTTCTTAAGAATAAATGGTAATATTAAGTGGGATGAGTTTACAGAACCCTTCGAGAGATATTTAAGTTTGATGTACAAAAACGAAGATTCCATTATTTTGGAGGATAATAAACCACATGAGGGCTTTGCTGGATGCTTGATTTCAGAGAGCGATTACAAAGTGAGCCAGTGGTGGCAAATGTCCGGTGATGTATATTACTGGGTACATGGAAAAACCATTCAGGATGTGGTAGATCAGTTAAGTGCTGTTGCCGAGGCTGGCGAGGTAACTGTAGACGGAAAAACATATCCAATTAGTATGACAGATTACATCTGGTTGAATACAAGCTATTTCAAATATTCCGAAGCTTTTGCAAATTCTACCCAGCATGTGGTGACTCCATCAAATATTAAGGGAATTATCATGCAGGCAGGAGAAGAAGCACCTTATGCAATGTATGATTATGGAAATACGAAGGGTTATTATCAGGTTCAGGAATGGAAGAACGATGAAAAGATTCTATTGTTAACGCAAACTCCGGATAGCAGCAATTATTATCCAGTTAAAGAGTTATCAGAAACAGAGGCGATTGCACAGCAAGCAGATTATGTTGTTTCTGATTATGAGAATGTATGGACAAAAGAATCCTTAGAGGATGATGGATATGAACCAGTAGTAGATGAGGACAATAATATTAAAAATGCTTATCCAGTATATCTTCCAAACCTTTATGTAGATGCAACTGTGGAAGTAAAGATGATAGGTAATTTTGGTGACAGCGAAGCAAATAAGCAGGTACAGCTCGGTTTCTATGAGGGTTCAAACAATAAGTCCATTATTAATGGTAAAGAGTTCTCTGTAGCTAATATTGGAGATGACTCAGTTGTGCTAGGAAATTCAGAGAATCAGGTTACGGTTACTGTAACGGAGTTCAAAGCATCTACAGAATGCAGCAAAGCACCAATCAATGGAGAAAGTTGTGAGGTGACCCTTGGAGGTGAAAATGCCTCTCTTCGTGATAAGATTGATATTTATCAAAAGGGTGATGATGATTACGCAGATGCGAAAAAATTAGCAGAAGGGGAAGAACTGAAGGTTAAGTTAGATGTGAAGGAAGCGAAGGCAGACGATGCGGAAGCAAAGAAGGTGGCTGAGCAGGTAGAAAAGGATTGTGCGAAGGATAAGAAGAAGCCATCTAAGGTACAGTACCTTGATATTGATATGAAGTATCAGGTTGGAGACAGAAGTCCAAGAGCAGTTACAGAAACCTTAGAAGAAGTGGATATTACGATGGATATTCCGGATAGCTTCCAGCAGACAGATAAGCACTCAAAGAAACGTAAATATAAGGTGTATCGTTACCATAATGGTAAAGTAGACGTGTTGGATGCCGAGTTTGATCAGGATAAGAAAAAGCTTCATTTTAAGACAGACAAATTTTCAACCTACGCATTGGTAGCAGAGGATGTTGTGGCAACAGGAATTGAGATTACAACTAATCCTGTTAAGCTTGCTTATGTAGAGGGTGAAATGTTTGATGAAACAGGAATGACGGTTTCTTTGATCTATTCGGATGGAACAAAGGAAGCGGTGACAGGTTTTGTGGTTTCTGCAACCAATGCGTTAGCTTTGACAGATACAGCAGTAACAATTACTTACGAGAATTATTCTGTACAGATACCAATCAGTGTTACAGCAAAAGAAGTTGCGCCAGAGATAGGAACTACAGAAGCTACTACAAATGGAACCTGTGAGGTGACAGGTGTTGCAGCAGATGGAACGGTAGAGGTAACATTTAATCCGAGCAAGGCAAACAAGAAGGCAAAGAAAGCAAAGATTGATAAGACCGTTACTATTGATGGAAAAGAGTATGCGGTTACAGCGATTGCGGATAATGCATTTTCTGGAAATACGAAGATGACAAGCGTTTCCATTCCAGATACTGTAACAAAGATTGGCAGCAATGCATTTAAGGGATGTACAAAGCTAAAAAAGGTTACCATTCCAAAGAGCGTGACAGAGATTGGAAAGAATGCATTCTACAATTGTAAGAAGGTAAGTAAGGTTACCATAAAAGGAAGCAGTCTGACCAAGATAGGAAATGGTGCATTTAGAAAATGTAGCAGTCTTAAGTCTGTGACAATACCAGAGGGTGTGACAGAGATTGGTAAGGATGCATTTCGTGATTGTAAAAAATTAACCACGGTTACAATCAAGGGAACGAAGATTAAGACCATTGGAAAGAATGCATTTAAAAACATTTCATCCAAATCAACCATTAAGGTTCCAAAGAAGAAAAAGGCAGATTATAAGAAGCTTCTTAAAAAATCAGGATATAAAAATACTGTGAAGTAAGAGCTATATAAAAAATACGCATCTATTTTATGAAAGAATCGGAACAAAAGAAAGAAAGACAGCATAGAATAAGGAATAAGAAAATTTTGGAGCTATTCTATGGGTAAGCTGGAGCATTGTATATCGGCGAAAATCTATGCTGTTCGGAAACAGTATCCGGCAATTAAGGAATTTCAAAGAAGATTAGATGTTGTGGAAAAAGAACTGAATAGGGATCATACAAAGAAAAAATCGATGTGTGATTGTTGCGGAAAGCCTACGGGAAGATGTTGTGTGAATAATAGACAAAAGCCGTAGGCTTTTTCGTTGTATTTGTCGGAAGAATATGGTAAAATTATAACAATTATAAGGTTTTATAGTGGATAACTTTCGGGAAATGGAGATAGATATGCAATTCAGGCCATGTATTGATATTCATAATGGAAAAGT
>CAYTOQ010000141.1:0-5632 GCA_964439445.1 uncultured Clostridium sp.
TCTTACAATCGATTATGCAAGAAAGTTTTGTAACGGATAATAAACTATTATCCATCACTTTTCATTATACAACCATCCTCATCATTTTTCATCCATTATTTTCTACTTGATTCAGTCAAGTAAAAGTTGGCACTTATCTCATTTTTCTTTTATATTGTCATTTTTTCTTTTTTATCGATACACTAATTGTGTAAATTTTTTGTTATCAAATATTCCTAAGAACATTTTTCTGCTGAATGTCATCGCTGCATCTCTATAAACCACATGACCAGTCTGTATATTTCCTGTCTTGTTTCCCTTACCATCAAAATGTGGTGCTTTTGCTGCGCTAAGTATTTCAATAATTACCGGTTCTTTGTCACTCTCTATTACCACATCTTTGTAGTGGAATATATCATCCCATATCGTTTTGTTTGCAAATCTGCTTAGGATTTTCGCCATGTGCCCGCCTCCAGATATACTCCAGCTTCCTTTGCGATTTTTCATGCGAAGGGTTATGTTGCTACAATTCTGGTTTTCCTGTGTTCCAAGATTCTTATATATCAAATCCTTTGGAGCTTTGGGTACATAAACACCTTTCCTGTATTGATACGAAATCAAATATTCTTGATTGTCTGCTAAATAACTATATAGTTCTAGGGCTCTCTTTTCCTCGTTCGGCTTTTCTTTATCACCTGCAACACTATCTGCATATATTTGTATTGTTTCCAATAGAATTGCTATCTGTCTTTCTTCATATAGCATTTTTAAACAGCTTTGCATTTCTTTATCTGTAATACATCCTATTATTTTTTGATGTACATGAAATCGATCTAACTGAAATACCGTATCTGGATCTTCACACGCTTTCACCCAGCCTGCACCATCTCCATTCAGAACTCGCAATTCTACTTCATCTGTATTGTACTTACGTTTTATCATTGCTTCTC
This sequence comes from uncultured Clostridium sp., assembly GCA_964439445.1. GTDB lineage: Bacteria > Bacillota > Clostridia > Lachnospirales > Lachnospiraceae > CAG-590. Next base: position 930 of record CAYTOQ010000141.1, read on the forward strand.
TGAGCTTTTGGAATGTTTTTCCATCTTCAAATCCGGCACTCATAACCTTCCCAACCAGTTCATCATTTTCATTCCATCCCTCGTAACAAGTGCTTACTTTGATTTCTTTCCCGCTCATGTGTTTCGGACGGTCTTTTCCCTGTAAATGTATAAAAACTCCATCAGCCTCTTCAAACAACACAGGCACCTCTTTTCCGCCAGGTATTGCATCTTTTTCATACTCACGAATCAGACCTGCTTCTTCCTCTTCTAATTTTTCACCAAATGCCTGTACTACATTCCATGCACTTTGAAATGTTATATTTGCTTCTGTATTACGATTGATTTCTTCTGCTGCTTCACGAAAACTCATTTTACTCGTAGCACTTACAATACTTTCAACGAGATTTAACGACATCTTTCCCACTGTATCCATGCGAAGCGCTTCATCTAAAAGATAAACGAATTCTTTCTTCCCTCTTTCGTCATAAGTTTCATACACTACACGTTCATAAGGAACATCTCCGTATACGCAACGGACATGATCTGATTTATAGCCTTTATGACGATATTTCGAGCAATCCCTTTCTTTCATAAGCTGTTTATCATACTCTTCTAGTACCTTTTGTGTCATTTCTACCGCCATCTGACATACATATTTAAAAATTTCTTTCTCAATATCCTTGAATGTTAAGCAATCTTTGTCTAAAATAGTATTCATACAGTTTTTCTCCTTATGTGTTTTTCTCGACAATTAACATCATAAAAGAAAAACTGTATTCTGGGAAGAGGGATTCTCCTTCTTCCCTTTCTTTATTTGCCAACTAATATTTTACTGTAACTTTTGTGCTATTGTGAAATACTACAATTATTCTAACTATTGCTCGCTATAATACAACAGCATTAAAAGTAGGTTTTTTCATTATCTACTTTTACATAATTGTATTGGTGTAATTAGCTATTCCAGAATGTATAAACCTAACAACTTCCACGGGCAACTCCTCTAGCTTTTGAATCAACTGTTTCTTCCTTTCATCCTGTTCTGTAGCACCACCGATCAGATATGCCACGCTCACCTCCAACTCCTTCGCAAGTTCTATCAGTTGCCAAGATGCACAAGATGCTTGTTCACTTTCATATTTAGATATCTGAGACGCAAAAACATCTATTGCAGCCCCTAAATCTGCTTGCGCTAACCCCTTCTCTTCGCGTGCCTTTTGAATTCTTCTTCCGATTGCAATATCGTTATTATACTTAATCATTTTTATATCATCTGACATGCTATTCCTCTTTCCGCCAAATACACTTTATCTTTTGACAAATTACTTAACTAAAAAAGAACAGTCCTCAACTGTCCTTTCACGAGAAACATATTATACATACCAATGCATTAATTTCTTATATTTGTCCCCAAGTGACTCTTTTTCCGATTTAACTATAAAACAAATCATATATTTGCTTCAAGATAGCACTAAGACACTCGGTTTGACTTTGATTAAACAATTGCAGTGTTTCCACCAGTTTCTGGTCATATTCCATTTTCTCCGCTCCGGTTAATATATAATCCGAATCAACACTTAACGCAACGCACAAATTATATAACACACTTGCGGAAAATCCCTTTCGACCAGTCTCTATTTCATATAAAAATTTAGGTGAAATGGATGCCATTTCTGCCAGACATTCTCTCGTATAACCACGCATAACACGGGTAAGCAAGATTCTTTCACCTGCTTCTTTATACCAGTCCATCATTCGTACCAACCCCTTACTATTCATAAAATAGCTCATTATTCCTATCTCCAAAACAAGCTATTATTCCTCTAGTCATTACCCAACGTTCATTTTATCAAACTATCGATTTTAAGGGCATTTTTGTCACGAACTACTATAAATAGCAAACGAACATACAATACACGCATTAAAAAAATATACATCTTAAGTTCCGTTGTAAAAACTCCCACTTCAAGCCATTTTTACGAACTTATGCTCTTTTTGTACTATATTCGACTCATTGATTTGAGATTGGAGTACATACAAATGCTGAAATCAAAAAGCAAAAGAGCATTAACCGAACGCGAAAGAAAACTAAATGAATACTATTGGAAATGCTTTCTATCTGAGTTTAGCAAGATATGTATATTCCTAGTCATCTTCATACTATTAGGCTTGACCAAAGAATACCTTTTCGCATTGCTATATTTGATGATATTGCGAAATAATGGTGGCGGGCTCCACTGTAAACATTATACGAGTTGCCTGCTTGTCAGCTTTACATTCTTATACAGTAGCATCATGCTTGCAATGCACATAACTCCTGCCAAACCAGTTGCTTGTACAATTATTCTTCTCTGTGCGTTACTCGGATATTTCCTGGTGCCTGTCACATCAAGTAATCGTCCGGCAGCCACACCGGAACAAATAACAAAAAGCAAGCGAAACACCTTAATCATAATAATTTTGTTTTTCACATTGATATGCTTATGTCCTTATAATACCTATATTCTCATAGGTTATTGGACAGTTATTTTGCATATATTACAACTAATCATTGCACATATGACAAAAGGGAGGTGAATGTTAATGGCTAACTGGGGAGCTCACTTCGATATTATCAGTCTGTTCTTCTTCGGAGAACCAAAACATCCATTCTTGGATGAATAAAATTAATGAGTGTCATCATATCACAATATTTGATGGCACTCTCATTTCTTTATTCTAATATGAAATGAGAGCCAATTTTCTTCGTCACACTTCGCATTTGACACTTTCAGTTCTGCGTCAAATTTCTTTGTTAATTCCAAAACTCTTGTTAACCCTATTCCTCGGTTTCCTTGTTTCGTGCTAAATCCTTCAACAAACATCTTCTCTATGTCAGAATAGGCGATATAACTCGAAAGATTAGAAATGCAAAGAATTATCTCTGCATCATTTTCCAAACACTCAATTCTAATTTTCTTGTGTTCAATTAGACTTTCAGTAAAGCTTTCACACGCGTTGTCAATCAATATACCAAGTACTTCTATTATTTCATGAAGTTGAAAACAGCATTCAGCTTGGTCTATATGTATATTATAATGAACTAAAACATCGTTTTTCTCACATATCACACATCTGTGATATAGATATCCTGCTAATATAGGATTATTACAACTAGTTAAAATAGAATCAAATTTCGAATCATACCGAATAGTATTCCCATAGTCATTCTGCATGCAAATCAATTCATCCAAAGAATTTGCCACTAAATGCATACTGTATAGTGCACCCAGCTGATTTTTATAATCGTGTTGCCTTCTTCTGACTTCTGCTATTAAATCTTCATATGCTCTTCCATAAATTCTTTGCAATTCTATTTCATAATTCTTCTTGTTAATTTCATTCCGTGCTATTTCCAATCGATATAAGAAAAATAGCATGACTAGTAAAAACGCCAAAATACATACTATATATATGTTCACAAGTTTCTGAACACAATAATAATCGATTAACAACAATACCATAGACAAACCAAATAATATTATAACTGCACGAATGTCCCGATTATAGTTTATCATCTTCTCAGATTTTATCTGAATAACAAACCTTTTTATATGGTATGCAATGCCTAATGCAATCACATTTAATAGCACCAATATATGATTTGAATTACTTGCGTTTTTAAAGAAATTACCAACAAAAGCCAATACACTTTCAATACAGCCAACCAACAAAAATCCAATAACGAAACCAACTATCGTCTTTACTATTGTCTGCTTATACTCAATGTAACAATATATAAAAAGCAATACGTACAACGTAAGTGTACATATTGCTGGTATCATCTTCATATTAATTAGCATATATAAACCTACGTCTATTAATACTATTCCAACCGTATATTTATCCAAACGCACCTCTTTCTTGAAGGCAATCTGAATACATTGCAGAACCATCATAACTTCAAGGAAAAGAACAATTAGCAGAAAAATACTATTCATCGTCTTCTTCCATCCGCTCTTTAAAAGACTTTTTCATTATAATTCCGATTTCTACCGGTTCATCTACATGTCTTAGCTTGACGTAACGGTTGGCATAATCCGTCTGAGCAACATATTTTCTATTAACTATACAATACCGACTACATGGAATAAATGATTTTGAATTCAACTCTTCAAGTATCTGTTTACAAGTAACATAAGGGATTTCCAATTCGTCATTCACACAAACAATCCTAATCTTCCTGCGGCTATTCTCTATGTAAACTATATCTTTAATATAAACAGAATATGTAATTCCATCCTTACGGAAATGCACAAACCGATCATCATCTTCCTTAATCGGAAAGTCTAATGCCTTTATAATAACCTTGCGCACTTGTTCAACACTAAATGGCTTCTCAATATAACCTAAACAATTTAATTCACTATAGGAAAACAACTTGGGATCTTCTAATGATGTGATAAAGACTAATGGTATATATTTATACTGAACAAATCCTCTCATCTTTGTTGCAAACTTCAATCCTGAAACATCGCCTGGATTCTTAGTGTCCAATATAATATCAACCAAAAACAGATGTATACTATACTTCAACGCTAACGAATATGCGTCATCAATATTTGCTGCACAATACACTTTAACATCCTGATGCAAATCTTTAATAATTTTCAGCAATGCATTCATGTGTGCTTCGTTATCTTCAACAATAAGAATATTCCTTCGCATCATTCTTCTCCATTATC
>CAYTOQ010000142.1:0-5599 GCA_964439445.1 uncultured Clostridium sp.
ATCACTTTCACATACACTGCATTGTCTGTCTCTTTTACATCCACGCGATCCACAATACCATTCAGCTCCATCTTCACTCCATCAGACAACGCCATATCAATATAAGAAAGCTTGCTCTCTGGTGAAAAATATTCCTCAAAATAAGCCGGTTCCATATTGCCTTTTTCCAAATGCCTACAAAGGTTCTCAATACTTCGCTTGGCAATTCTCACCATTACATCAAGCTGATGTCTATTTCTTGCACTGCTATCAAATATGGTTTCATTTTCTTCCTTCGCAGCAGTGAAAGTCAACTGCTCGGCTAAACCATTCAACTCTTCTTTGGACACCGAAGAAAGAACAAGCTCCCCACTCTTGACCTTCTTAAAGAACTCCTCCATAACCGCATGTAAAATCGTTCCGATATTGTTGGATTCCACTGTATATTCCTCTCGCTTCGCCAATTTCAAACCATATTGCAAGAAAAACTTATAGGCACATCCTGCGTAAGTTTCCAAACGGGATACACTGTGCAGCATACGGTCTCCATATAACCTTCTAGCAATTGTCCGATTAAGGATTCCAGCCTCATTGTTATAGAAATAGCCATCCAACATCTTAGCAGTCTCTGTACCATTCTCTGTCTGCATAATGGAATAGACCGAGCTGTCCTGCATATCCTCCTCAGCAAGCTGTCTGGCAAATTCTGCTGTCAATTCTCCCTTTGTAAATGGCAGGGAACCCCGCAAAACATCCTCTGCCTGTACCCCACGAAGTTGAGTAAAAATGTGTTGCAAACGGCCCACAAAATAAGATGGTCTAAGCTCTGCTCCCTTCTCATCCGACTGGCGAATACTTACAATTAACTGTTGCTTTGCCTGTGCCATCTGCAAGTAAAAATAGAACTGTTGAATAAACATCTCATCCTTACTATCTGGTGCAAGCGCAATCTGCATATCCTTTAATCGTCTACGGTCTTTGTCAGCAAGAATTCCTTTATTAGAAGTATTCTTTGGCAAAATACCTTCGTTGGCTCCCGCAATAAAGACCACCTTTACATGATGCAAACGGGTTCTCTCCATATCGCCAATCACAACCTGGTCTAAGGTAGATGGAATAACACCTAACTTCACATCTGAAATTCCAGTTAACAATACATCCATAAAATCATCTCTTGTAATCTCTTCCTCACCGAGAATATCCATGGTTTTATCCAGTACAGAAATGAATTTTTCATAGGCTTGTCCATAAGCTTTGGCCCCGCGAAGGTTCCCCTGCTTCTCTAACAAAAGACTTCTTTCATATAACCTCTCCGCCATCTTGTTAGTTGACATAAAATCATACAGAGACTGTAGATATTCCTTCGTCCTTGCCTGCGTTTTTTGAAAGGTCTTCCCAAGAGGTTCCATGCAAGTCACAAACTGTTTGCGAGTCTCATTGATTGCATGTAAACCTATCACTCTGCCACGGAATGCTCGGTTCCACCATGCATATCCTTTCACACCATACTTAAGGACATAATTTTCCAAATTATAGATTCCCTCAGAATCCATATCAAAAAATCCTGTTTTCAATAGAGAAAAAACACTGTCATAGGAAAAATCCTTACGGAACACTTCCATAACCATCCCCACATATTCCACTACCGGATTATGTGCTAACATTTCCGTACAATCAAGAAAATACGGCACATTAAGAAACTCCATTGTTCTTCTCCAATGATCTGCCTGTTCTTTGATATCACCCGTAATAATTGCAAAATCTTTGTACTGAAACCCTTGGTTCATCACATATTCCTGAATGGTCTTTGCGATGTACATAGCTTCCTGCTTGCTATCCCGACAGTTCACCAGCATAATATTCTCTAGTGGCTTATCATAGGACTTTGTCGGAAAACGAAACATCTGCCGCTCTAGATGTAACAATTCTTCACTTTCTTCTAAGCGATGATTCTCACACATCCCCACATGTGGCAAAACAGAAATCTGGTTCTTTTTTGCAAGTTGACATAATCTATTAACGGACTGTTTAGAAAGTGCAAATAATCCCTGCTCACTGTAACCGTTATCGCCAAAAATATCCTCATCCATGGTAAAAGAAAAATACAAATTAGAGCATACCTTCATCAGCTCCTCGATGACATCATATTGCACTGGCGTAAATCCAGTAAATCCATCAAAATAAATCTCTGCCCCTTTCAACAACTTTGACTCATGCGCCACCTCCTTCAATATAGAAAGGAGCTGCTCTGTCACCATATAAGAATCCTGCATAGCCTCATTAAATGCATGTAGCAACAACTTCAAATCTGTAAGCTTATGATATAGGCTCTTATCCGGACTCAAATCACCAATTGCTCTTTCTAGCACATCTTCTGTAATCTGATACTGATAAAACTCCGAAAGCAGTGACTTCACCTCATCCACAAATCCAGTCTTTCCAAGCATGTTCTTATAGTAGGTAAGCTCACTTTCCTTCTCCTTTAAAATCTTCATCAGTAGCATACTCTTGCCATAATCATCTAGCACATCATTGGTATGTACATTCAGTTCATCAAACACCTTAAATGCAAGCCTGGTAAAACTTAAAATGGAAATATCCATTGTTCCACCCTGCGGATGCATAGATACCATATCCTGTTCCGCAGCCATATTGGACTGCTCTGGTAACATAAATAGAACAGAGCCATGTCCCTTCTTCATAGATTCACGAATCATCCTGTCATATATATAATTAGTCTTTCCGGTACCACTGGCACCTAATATAAATTGTATTGCCATACACATCTACTCCTATAGCATAAGCATTTCTTTTACAACTTCCTCAATCTCCATAGCAATTTTCCTTAATTTACCTGCTGATATACCTGTCGATTTCCCAACCTCTAACAAATCTTCTATAGAGGGATTTCTTCCATTCCCATTTACACAAGTAGCATGTTCACCACCAATGGATTCGCTGTAAGTAAGGTCATACACTGGAGATAATTTCCATCGCCGTTCTTGCTCATCATATAGGTAAGAGAAATTCTTAGCATGATCGTCGCGATTATGAGAAAATACATTAAAACACATTCTACGATACAGTTCCTCCATCTGTTGGCTATCCTTTGTTAGCATAAATGTCAGTTTCATCAAATCATGATAATCCAAATTGGGAATGCGATGAGAAGTTTCTAACAAACCACTTACGGTGACCATGTGAACCTTGTCCTCACCTATTCTATCAAATCTCTTAGAGCCAAAATATCCTTTGCTAATTTCCGAGGGAAACAGATGCACTAACGGTGTTTCAATTCCACATTGCTTTGCGCAAAGCATATATTGATATTCTTGTTCCCCAATTGTTTTCTTGTCATAGGAGGATGGAAACTTCACAAGCCAAAATTCATCTTCTACACTGACAAGCACTTTAGGGCGTGCACCACCAGACGAACCTCCCATTTGAAACAAAATATCTAAATTATCACTATGCTTCTTAGATAAAATCTTCTCACATTCAACAGATAGCTGATCCAAATCAAAATGCTTAGGTGCCTCTGTTTGCAACAATTCCGGGTAATATTCCAACGCACCCATTCCACTCCTACCAACAATCGCCAATCGTTGAATCGTCGATACAGATTCTGGTACTATCTTCATAGACAATAGCATTCTATCAACCAACAAACGCCCCCAACCATCCGGTAAACTATCAGCAAATACACCAAATAGCCCCCCAAAAACATCTTTCTTGGGCACAAACACCTTATTGTCTAGCGGCAAACTAAATGGACTAATAGAAAATCCTTCTGCCAACCATTCCTTACTATACTGGAATGCGACGAAACCATGCTTCGTTTCCGCCAATTCTCCTACTATTCTATCGTGATATTTTACGACGAGATGTTCTATGTCTTTCATCAATTACCTCCTGTATAGACTCATATGTCTCACTGCTGAATAATTTTTCGAAATCATCCAGTTCATCCAGTACAGCCGCTAATTTCAATAACGATACAAATGAAATCTCACCCGTCTGTTCAAATCTTTTCAATGAGGCAAGGCTAACACCCGCGCGTGCACTCAACTCCGCTTGTGTTAATTTTTTCTTCTTTCTTGTCGCTTTCTCTTGTAATGCAACATCTTTTGCAATTTCATTGGGAAACTTAAATTTTGTAAGCATACTTTTCTCCTAAAAAAGAATAAAATATTATTCTTTTCCTTTTCAACATAACATAAAGGTTAATATATTAACACTCATTATACCACACTTCTTGTGTATTAACACCTGTCTACCAAAAATTTTTATTAATCTTCATATACATTTTCATTCAATCCTTAGCCAAACGTCTTGGTGCAAGCTTCTCCTATCTCTATACTAGCATAACCTATGGTCAACCTACTGCAAATCTCAAAAAAAAGTTCTAAATTTTCTTCACCCCTCATATCCTTATAGTAACAATCATCAGGAGGAATTTTATGGGCGCACAGACAAAAATCGTTGTAATCAAAGCAAAGGAAATCATTTATACCGGTATTTTTCTTGTCCTTGGTATTTTATTAATTGTTCTACTCATCAATATGTTCGGAAAGGATAAGGAGCAAAAAGCAGAAACCACAAGCAAATACAATCCCGGCGTATATTCCTCAACCATAACGCTTGGTGATAACACCTTAAATGTTTCCGTTAGCGTAGACGAGGACACCATAAGTGGCGTAGACATTGAAAATATGGATGAAGCTGTCACCACAATGTACCCATTGCTTGAGCCTGCATTGAATGAGATCAACGAGCAGATTTCGGCAGTAGATAGTGTAGACGATATTACATATTCAAAGGATAATCAATATACTTATATTATATTGAATCAGGCAATTAAAAACGCGTTAGAGCAGGCAACTGTAACCGCAAAGTAAAATAAAATAAGCCAAATTAGGAAATATCAATGAACCGACCCCCAAAAGTTAGACCTAAAAATCTAACGATTTGGAGGTCGGTTTTTTTATGGCAAAATATAACTTTGAGTTTAAGAAAAAAGTTGTTATGGCATACTTAAATGGAGAAGGAAGTCAAAATGATTTAATGAAGAAATATAATATACCTGCGAAAAAGAGTATTCAAGATTGGATAGCTAATTACAATGACTTCGGGGATGAAGGACTTATGCGTTCCAGAAAAAATAATACATATACTTTTGAATACAAGCTTCATATGGTAGAATTATACTTATCAAGTGAGGTCTCATATTTGGAACTTGCCTTATCTCAGGGGATGGGTAACCCTTCATTAATCGCTCAATGGGTGAATGATTTTAGAACGATTGGTCCTGATGCTTTGAGACCCAAAAAGAAAGGTCGGAAGAAATCCTTGGAGTCAAATAAAACAGAAAAGATTACAGAAGCGGTTGTTGAAACAACACCAGTAGACACTAGTGTAGAACACGTCAAACAACTAGAAGATGAATTATTGAAACTTAGAATAGAGAATGCCTATTTAAAAGAACTGAGGAGGCTGCGTTTAGAGGAGGAAGCTCTTCTGAAAAAACAGCGAGAATCATCCACAGCCTCCGAGGAGAATTCAAACTAAAAGATATTCTCGCAGTAGTTGGCTTTCCTAAGGCAACATATATGTATTGGCA
>CAYTOQ010000143.1:0-2336 GCA_964439445.1 uncultured Clostridium sp.
TTTGGTTATCAGCAGGTTGAGGCAATTACCACACAGTCAGGAGAGAACAAAGAAGCATATGAATGGAAGAATGTGAATATTGGTGGCGGTGGTTTTGTGACAGGAGTGATTTCTACCTGTAAACCCAACATTTTCTATGCCAGAACGGATGTGGGCGGAGCTTATAAGCTAGACACGACAACGGGTGAATGGACGATGTTAAGTGGTGGACTTACACAGGACTATTATGGTGGTCTTGGTGTGGATTCGATTGCAGTTGACCCGACCAATGCAGATAATGTATACATTTTCTGCGGCTATACTTATGTAGATACAGAGCCGAGTCTTTTGATGCGCTCCACCGATGGTGGTAAGACATTTACCTATACAGAATTGCCATTTAAGTCCTATGGTAATGGAAAAGCAAGAAATGTAGGAGAGCGTCTGGTTGTAGACCCATTGGCAACCAATGTACTTTACTGTGCAACGAGAATGCACGGCGTCTGGATGTCAGAAGACTACGGAGCAAGCTGGACACAAATTAGAGACAATGATGGAACGACAGACAGCGTGGGAAGCTGTATGGTAATTGTGGATTCTTCCAATGCATTGAATGGAAGGTCTACAATCTATGTGGCTGACTGGAAAACGTCCGGACAGATTTACAAATATAGTGGCAGTGGTAAGAACTGGACAGCCGTGGATTGTAGTAATGTGACAGGTGCTTATCCACAGAGATATGATACATATAATGGTAAGGCGTATATTACTTTTGCTAGTACGGATTTTGAGAGCTTTCCTGTAAGTGGATTTTTGGGCGTGCTGGATTTTTCTACAGGAACAATTGTTAGAACAGATGTGACATATGATGGTAAGAATTATCCTTTAAGCGGAATCAGTATTGATAAAAATGGTAGTGGGAAGATGATTGTTTCCACGTTGAATACCTATGAGGATTTGTATTGGACAGAGCCAGCTACTCAGACATGGGGTGAAGATTGGGGAACGGCAATCTTTACTTCTACTGACGGTGGTGCAACATGGACGGATGTGAATAAAACAGAGAAGATATACTTGAAAAATGGTGGCAAGGAATGGGTTGATGATGAAAAGCCACATTGGTCCGGAGATGTGACATTTATACCGGGAGATACGAGCAAAGCGCTTCTGACATCGGGTAATGGTACTTATATGCTTAGCGATTTATTTGATGAGGATGATACGGTGTATGCAACCTTCTATACCGAAGGAATGGAAGAGACGGTTGTGCTGGATATGATTTCACCAGCTTCTGGTGCTGTGACGTTTGCTAGTGTGGCATATGATGCTGGTGGATTTTGTCATACGAATGTAGCGAGTGCGCCGACAAAGCGTTTGGGAACATCTGTTGCTTCTGATGGGAACACGATTGTAAATGACGAAGGTGTAGCCATTGATAAGACCGGACTTGCGGTATGTGAAAATGATACGAATCTAATGGTAGTTTGCGGGGCGACAGAAACGACAACAAATACCACAGTTGCACCGCTTCAGTATTCCTATGACAACGGAACAACCTGGTATGAGGTGCCAAATGCAGCTTCCTATGGAGAACGTGGAAGTTGTGCTATCTCAGCAGATGGTTCTACCATTTATTGGATGCCAACAGCAACAACGGAGCGTTATACAGAGAATGTGGGAAAAACGTTATGTATTTTCAGTTATGACAAGAGTTCCAATACGTGGGGAAGTGTTATAACGAAGGACATCACAGGTTCTACGATTTCAGGAACTCGAGTGATGACAGACACAGTGAATGCAAATATTGTGTATGTCTCTTCGAATGAAGGCTTATATTACAGCACGGATAAGGGAAATACATTTACAAAGATTGCATCGAGCGACACTGCAAGATTGAACCGTATGACCGTGGTGCCGGGAGAAGAGGGCATCGTGTATGAAGCAAACGGAAGATGGAGTAGTAATTCCCTCTCATTTTATGATATTGCAACAGGAACGAACACAGTTGTAAATGGCGTTTCAAAGTGTGAGGCAGTTGGCTTTGGTAAGGCGGCTGATGGTAAGGATTTCCCTACGATGTTTGTGTGGGGTGTTGTAAATGATACGACAGGTATTTTCCGTTCCATTGATAAGGGAAATACATGGGTTCAGATTAATGACGACAATACTTTATTTGGTGGACCAGGTAATGGAAAAATGCTTATGGGTGACCGTCGGAATTTTGGCCGTGTGTATATGGTGACGTTCGGTCAGGGCATTGTGTATGGAGATACATTGGATAGTAGCTCTAGTGGTTCGGGCGAAAGTACGACAGCGACAACCGAGGCGACAACTGGCGGAACAACAACGGAAGCAAC
>CAYTOQ010000143.1:2436-5578 GCA_964439445.1 uncultured Clostridium sp.
ATAGTCGATGAATTAGGAGGACACACATGATAAGCTTTGGAGAGAAGAAATTAGGTTTTGGATTGATGCGATTACCATCTTTGGATGCCAATGACCCGTCAAAGATTGATATGGAATTATCGAAGAAAATGGTAGACACATTTATTGAGAGAGGATTTACCTACTTTGACACCGCGTGGATGTATTGTGGTTTTAAGAGTGAGAATGCTACGAAAGAGATATTGGTAGACAGATATCCAAGGGATAGCTACACTCTTGCTACAAAGCTACATTGTGGTTTTGTGAATAACAAAGAGGATAGAGACCGCATTTTTAATGAACAGAGAGCGAAAACCGGAGTGGAGTATTTCGATTACTACTTGCTACATGATATCGGACAAGATCATTACAAGAAATACACTGAGTTAGAATGCTTCGATTGGATTGTTGAGAAGAAAAAACAGGGCTTAGTGAAGAATATAGGTTTCTCGTTCCATGATAATGCAGAGCTGCTAGATAAGGTGCTTACGGAACATCCGGAAATGGAATTTGTGCAGTTGCAGATTAACTATTTGGATTGGGAGAGTGAAGGGGTTCAGTCAAGACTTTGTTATGAAGTGGCGACAAAGCATGGAGTTCCAGTGATTGTAATGGAGCCGGTGAAGGGTGGAACGTTGGCAATGGTGCCAGAGAATGTGGAGCAGTTATTCAAGAATTATAATTCTGAAATGTCGGTTCCGTCTTGGGCGATTCGTTTCTGTGCCAGTCTTGAGAATGTTAAGATGGTGCTTAGTGGAATGAGCAACATGGAGCAAATGATAGATAATACCAATTACATGATGAATTTTGAGTCATTATCAGATGCGGATAAGGACGTGATTTGGAAAGCCGTGGATATGCTTAACAGCAACATTGAAATTCCATGTACCGGCTGTGCATATTGTGTGGATGGCTGTCCAATGAAGATTGCGATTCCGAAGTATTTCTCCTTGTATAATGCAGACAAGCAGGAAGCGAAGGAAAAGGAATGGACACCACAGGGCGAGTATTATGACCGATTGACGCACACATTTGGTAAGGCAAGTGCCTGCGTGGGATGTGGTCAGTGTGAAAAGGCGTGTCCACAGCATTTACCGATTGTGAAGCATTTGAAGGAAGTGGCAAGACACTTTGAGGGGTAAATGTATTGAGAGTTTAAAAGAATAATCACAGGATATACATGTTATAAATTTAATTGATATATGGCAAATATAAGTGGAGGAATTTATGGGATTATTTGATTTGTTTAAAAAGAAAAGTAGCAATAATAAGACAATACAAGAGGTTAAAGCGGTGCAGGAAATTTCCCCTGTGCAAGAGAACAATTCTTCTCAAGCAGTAAAGTCTGTGCAAGATCACGTGAAAGTGAATGAAAAAGAATTAACGCTTGACCAGGCGAGTCCGATTGTGAAAAGCATGATAGAACAGTTAAATTATCCTTATCGAATTTTTTCCAATCAGATGACTTATGAAGAAGTGATAAAGGAATATGAGGCAGCATTTGAACGTGGAAAAAGGGAAGGTTTTGTTCCTGTGTTGGTTCCAGAAGATGATACTTTGGATGAATTCTTTGGAATCCTTAAGGATGATGATAATTATTCAGTAGAAGAAGCTTTGAAAAAGGTTTCTGATAATGGAAAAGAGATTCTTAACAAACGTTTTGAGGAGTATACAGAGCCTTACGAGGATGAACCATTTGACATGGAAGAGTTTATGGGTGAGGTCACAGGCGGAGGAGCAATTACAGAATTTTCTTCTCTGTCGAATTATAGTGATGGAAGTATGCTAGAAACCATACTTTTTGAGGTGCCGACAAAGAATCCATGGGAAGTGGTAGCGTATGTACCATTTGGTGGATGGAACGATTGTCCGGATGTTGAGGATATGACAGCAATATGTAAGTATTGGTATGAAAAATATGGTGCGATACCAGTGGTTATTACACATGATACATTGGAATTTCGTTTGTCTAGTCAAGTGATAGAGCGTGAGATTGTCGATGTGGCAAAAGAACATTATGCATTTTGCTATGACAGAGTAGACCAATGTACATCCACGGGAACTCTTGGAGAAGTGGCGGATTGCATTCGCCAATCAAAGATATGGTATTTTTGGTGGGATTAAGTGAATGATGTATTCGAAGGAGATAAATGATGGAAGTGAAATTTTACGAAACAATAGATGACAGTCTGTTGAAATTTGCGGTCATTATTTCAAAATCTTGTGGAAAATGGGTATTTTGCAAGCACAATGAGAGGAATACATACGAGGTTCCTGGTGGTCACAGAGAAGAAGGTGAGTCAATATTGGAAACTGCCAAAAGAGAACTCCATGAGGAGACTGGTGCAGTAGAATATGAAATTACACCTGTCTGTGTGTATTCTGTCACAGGTAAGAACAGAGTAAATGAAACTGGTGAGGAAATCTTTGGAATGTTGTACTATGCAGATCTTAAACAATTTGAGAAAGACCTACATAGTGAAATGGAAAGGGTGGAATTGTTTGATGAACTGCCAGAGGATTGGACGTATCCATTGATACAGCCTTTGTTAATTCAGGAGTTTGCGAGAAGGATGAAACTCGGAGAGGAATGAGCATGAAAACAGTTGCAATATGTGGGAGTATGAGATTTTCCGAAGAAATGAAAAAGATTGCATTAGAATTAGAGATACATCAAGGTTTTAACGTGTTGGACATTGATGGATATATTGGAGAATCGGTAAAGGGAGAAATAGAGTATGCAAAGTCAAAGGGGAAAGAAGTGATTTTGCATACGCAGTTTGGGAATGAGTAGGCGTATGTTTATAATTTTACGGAATTGCATTCCTAAATATTATAATGTACAGGAGGATAATCATGAACGCTATTGAGACTGTTAGAGAAGCATACATCAATGATTTGAATGAAATATTGCAATTGTATCTGTACCTTCATGAAAAAGAAGTACCGGAGGAGACAGAGCATTTAAAGCGAACATGGGCTACCATAATCGATGACAATAATCACCATCTTATAGTATGTGAGAAGGCTGGAAAAATTGTGTCATCCTGTGTGTGCGTTATCATACCGAATTTAACTAGGAATGTTAGACCTTACGCTTTCGTTGAAAATGTGGTTACACATG
>CAYTOQ010000144.1:0-5491 GCA_964439445.1 uncultured Clostridium sp.
GAACTGTCGGATGGTGCGAGACAGCAGCGTAATCTCCCAACTCGCCTCAGAGTTCTTTTATTGAAATACCTGACCTTGACTCGTCAAGTAGCATAGATAAAAGCGGGGCTTCCCGTTACAGAAGAAATGAGTGCATATGAATGATATTTATATGAATTAGAGTGGTACCACGGAAATTAGCCTTTTCGTCTCTTTTGAGATGAGAAGGCTTTCATATTTTTAAGGAAGTGAGGAAACTAAAATGGCAAATGTACCTTATAACCATAAGGCGATTGAAAAGAAATGGCGTGAAAACTGGGAAAAGAATCCAGTAAACGTAAAAGAAAACAAAGATGGAAGTAAACGTGAGAAATACTATTGTCTTGATATGTTCCCATATCCATCAGGAAATGGTCTTCATGTAGGACACTGGAGAGGATATGTAATCTCTGATGTGTGGAGCCGTTATAAGATGATGCAGGGATATTACTTGATTCATCCAATGGGATGGGATGCATTTGGTCTTCCGGCTGAGAACTATGCGATTCAGAATGGAGTACATCCAAGTGTAGCAGTTGAGCGTAATGTTGCAAATTTTAAGCGTCAGATGAATGAGATTGCTGCAATTTATGACTGGGATAGAGAAGTGAATACCACAGATCCAGATTATTATAAGTGGACACAGTGGATTTTTGTAAAAATGTTCAAGGAAGGTCTTGCTTATGAGAAGGAGATGCCAATTAACTGGTGTCCATCTTGTAAGACAGGTCTTGCAAATGAAGAGGTTGTGGATGGTAAGTGTGAGCGTTGCCACAGCGAGGTAACCAAGAAGAATCTTCGTCAGTGGATGTTAAAGATTACAGCTTATGCTGACCGTTTGCTTTCCGACCTTGATAAGCTTGACTGGCCAGAGAAGGTTAAGAAAATGCAGTCTGACTGGATTGGTAAATCTTATGGTGCAGAGGTTGACTTTAAGGTAGATGGTATGGATGAGAGCATTACTGTCTATACTACACGTCCAGATACATTGTGGGGTGCAACATTTATGGTTCTTGCACCGGAGCATGCGTTAGCAGCCAAGCTTGCTACCGATGAGACGAGAGAAGCGGTTGAGAAGTACATTTTCGATTCTTCTATGAAGTCTAACGTAGACCGTATGCAGGATAAGGAAAAGACTGGTGTATTCACAGGCTCTTATGCAATTAATCCATTGAACGGTAAGAAGACTCCAATCTGGTTAGCAGATTATGTATTAGCAGATTATGGTACAGGTGCAATTATGTGTGTACCTGCCCATGATGATAGAGACTTTGAGTTTGCAAAGAAATTTGACTTGCCAATTATTCAGGTTATCGCGAAAGATGGCGTGGAAATTGAGAACATGGAAGAGGCTTATACAGAGGCTGCTGGTACCATGATTAACTCTGGTGACTGGAATGGTATGGAATCTTCTGTATTGAAGGTAGAAGCACCAGCCATGATTGAGAAGATGGGATATGGTAAGAAGACCACCAATTACAAGTTGCGTGACTGGGTATTCTCTCGTCAGCGTTACTGGGGTGAGCCGATTCCAATTATTCACTGTCCGGATTGTGGAGCAGTTGCTGTTCCGGAGGAGCAGTTACCAGTATTACTTCCGGATGTAGAAAAGTATGAGCCAACTGGTACAGGTGAATCACCACTTGCCGCTATTGATTCATGGGTGAATACTACATGTCCATGCTGTGGTAAGCCGGCAAAACGTGAGACAAACACTATGCCACAGTGGGCAGGTTCTTCATGGTATTTCTTGCGCTATGTAGATAGCAAGAATCCAAATGAGTTAGTGAACAAGGAAAAGGCTGATAAGTACTTACCTGTAGATATGTATATCGGTGGTGTAGAGCATGCGGTATTGCATTTGTTGTATGCACGTTTCTATACCAAGTTCTTAAATGATATCGGTGTGGTTGATTTTGATGAGCCATTTACCAAGTTGTTTAACCAGGGTATGGTTTGTGGTCGTGACAAGGAGACAGGAGCAGCTACTAAGATGAGTAAGTCTCTTGGTAATATCGTTTCCCCAGATGATATGGTGAATGATTATGGTTGCGACTCCTTAAGACTTTATGAGTTGTTCATTGGACCACCAGAGTTAGATTCTATCTGGGATGACAGAGGAATTGACGGTGTATATCGTTTCCTTACACGTCTCTACACCATGGCAGTTAAGAATATTGAAAATCCTGGAGCAGAGACACCAGAGCTTATCAAGCTTCGTAACCGTATGGTTTATGATATTACAACCCGTTTGGAGAGCTTCTCTTTGAATACAGTTATTTCTGGTTTCATGGAGTACAACAATAAGTTGGTTGATCTTACAAAGAACGGTGGCGTGGACAGAGAAACCATTAAGACATTGGTTCAGTTGATTGCACCATTTGCACCGCATATGGGTGAAGAGCTTTGGGAGATGTTAGGCGAGAGCGGTTCTGTATTCCACGCAACATGGCCAACCTTCGATAAGGCTGCTATGGAGGATGATGTGATTACCATTCCGGTTCAGATTAATGGTAAGACAAAGGGAACCATTGATATTGCTAAGGATGCAGCTAAGGATGATGTAATTGCCAAGGGTAAGGAAGCAATTGCTGACAAGCTTGCCGGATTAAATGTAATCAAGGAAATCTATGTTCCTGGCAAGATTGTGAATATCGTTGCAAAGTAAAAAGTCATGTATAGAGCAAGCAAGGTAATGCAACAAATCAGAAATGAGAAAGCTTATCTGTATAAAATAAGTGCAGTTTAAAATAATAACATGAACATAGAGAATGAAAAGTTAGGCTATTGCTTAGGTGATAGCCTAATTCTCTGTATTAAGGTAGTAGGCGATTGCTGATACTAACTGCATTATCTTAATAAAAAACAGCATTAATTGATTTTGTTATAGTTTAGAGTTTAGGAGATAAATCATGGCAGATTTAAAGAAAGAGATAGAAAAGAGAAGAACCTTTGCGATTATTTCCCATCCGGATGCTGGTAAGACCACTTTGACGGAGAAGTTTTTGTTATTTGGTGGTGCGATTAATACCGCAGGTTCCGTTAAGGGAAAAGCAAATTCCAAGTATGCAGTTTCTGACTGGATGGATATTGAGAAGGAGAGAGGTATTTCCGTCACCTCTTCTGTATTGCAGTTTGAATATGATGGATATTGTATTAATATTCTGGATACTCCGGGACATCAGGATTTCTCAGAGGATACTTACAGAACACTTATGGCAGCGGATTCTGCAGTAATGGTAATTGATGCTTCTAAGGGTGTTGAGGCGCAGACTATTAAGCTGTTTAAGGTTTGTGTTATGCGCCATATTCCGATTTTTACATTTATTAACAAGATGGATAGAGATGCAAAGGATACCTTTGAGTTGCTAGATGATATTGAGACGGTTTTGGGAATCCAGACCTGTCCTGTGAATTGGCCAATTGGTTCTGGTAAGGAATTCAAGGGTGTCTACGACAGAGAGACCAGAGTGGTTTCTAAGTTCCAAGCGGTTTCTACCGGTGGAGCAAAGAAGGCTGCTGAGACAGACTATTCCATTGATGATGAAAGCTTGCAAAATGACATCGGAGAGATTTTATACAATCAGTTAATGGAAGAGGTAGAGCTTCTAGATGGAGCCAGTGAGCCACTTGATTTAGAAAAGGTGAATCGTGGTGAATTGTCGCCGGTATTCTTTGGTTCGGCTCTTAACACATTTGGTATCGAAACCTTTTTGAATCATTTTCTTGCTATGACAAGCTCACCGCTTCCAAGAATGTCTAACGAGGGTGAGATTGATCCAATGTCAGAGGATTTCTCTGCATTTGTATTCAAGATTCAGGCAAATATGAACAAGGCACATCGTGATAGAATTGCATTTATGCGAATCTGTTCTGGTAAGTTTGATGCTACCAAGGATGTGTATCATGTACAGAGCAAGCGTAAGATGAAGCTATCCCAGCCACAGCAGTTGATGGCACAGGATAGAAAGGTTGTGGATGAGGCGTATGCCGGTGACGTGATTGGTGTGTTTGACCCTGGTATCTTCTCTATTGGTGACACGTTATGTAAACCTGGTAAGAAGTTTGAGTATGAGGGTATTCCTACCTTTGCGCCAGAGCATTTTTGTCGTGTGGTTCAAATGAATACCATGAAGCGTAAGCAGTTTGTGCAGGGTGTTACCCAGATTGCACAGGAGGGTGCCATTCAGATTTTCCAGGAATATACGGCGGGAATGTCTGAGATTATCGTAGGCGTAGTCGGTGTGCTTCAGTTTGAAGTGTTGAAATATCGTTTGGAAAACGAGTATGGCTGTGAGATTAAGCTTGAACCATTACCATATAACTTTATTCGTTGGATAAAGGATCCATCTACCGATGTGAATTCCTTGAAACGAGTAAATGAGGTTAAGAAGGTAAAGGATATGAAGGGCAATCCTTTATTGTTATTTACAAATCAATGGACCATTAATACGGTACTAGAGCATAACGAGGGCTTGGAGCTTCTTGAGTTTAGAAAGAATTAGAGTTTGGCTATACGATTAGGGGGTTACTTTTGAAAAAATTATATATATGGATAATATTATTTGTGTTTGGATGTTTGCTTGGAACATCAGAAGTGGCTTTTGCAACGAGTAAGAATATTGTTTCAACCACCAAGCAAAAATATTCCTATACAGACATGCAAACAGATATAAAGCAATTACAACAAAAATATCCGGATTATGTACATGTCGAAATCATTGGAACGACAGCAGATAACCGTAACATCTATGATGTGATTTTAGGAAATCCTATGGCTACTAAATCTGTGGTGTTTCAGGCAAGCATTCACGGTCGGGAATATATGACATCGCAGCTTGTGATGAGACAGATAGAATACTATCTTGATCATTACGACAATAAATACAAGGGACGTTCCTATAGGGAGATTTTTAATAAGGTATGTGTACACGTGGTTGCGATGTCGAATCCGGATGGTGTTACCATTTCTCAAAAGGGAATTAGTGGTATTCGAAATAGCATATTGCGAAAGAAATTGAAGAAAATGTATGGTGCAAGTTATACCACTAGATGGAAGGCGAATGCTCGCGGAGTTGACTTGAATTCACAATTTAACTATAAATTCAAATATGTGAAGAAGCTTAAGCAAGGCGCCTATGCGGGATATGGTGGAAAGAAGCCTGTCTCGGAGAAGGAATCCATCGCATTGGTTCAATTGGTAAATCGGATTGAACCCAAAGCTGTGGTGAACTATCATGCCATGGGAAATGTGATTTTTTGCAAATACGGTGCGTCCAAGAAAATGCAGAGGAAGGTATATAAGCTGGCTGGTGAGATTCGTAAGCTGACGGGTTATAGCTATATGGGATTGGATCAATCTCCTGGATTTGCCAACTGGCTTGTCTGTAAGAGAGGAATTCCTTCTTGTACCATTGAGATTGGAAGATATGGTACTCCGGTATCCATTGATCAATTTCAAACTGTTTGGAAA
>CAYTOQ010000145.1:0-3144 GCA_964439445.1 uncultured Clostridium sp.
ATTAGCAAAGAATATAAAGTTAGGGCAGTACAGGCATTTGTAAATTCGGCAATGGAACGTAGTTTGTTTACCTATTTTGGATATAAGGATGTAAAAGATGAAGTGATGTTGGCATTGCCTATTTAGGTGTGACGTAACCAATGGTTGCGTAATTGCAATTGTTGGTTGGTGGAAACTTAGAGGTGCTCTTTGTATCATTTAATTATCAAAACGATTGAGGTGTACATATATGATGTTAGCTGAAAATTTACAGTTATTAAGAAAATAGAATGGCTTATCTCAGGAAGAACTTGCAGAGAAGTGTCAAGTCTCCAGGCAGGCTATCGCAAAATGGGAAAGGGGAGAAAGTGTTCCAACTATTGAAAAGCTGATTTATTTGGCTGGCCTTTATGAGGTTATTTTAGATGAGTTTGTAGGAAGAATTATAATCGATAAGTATGCAAAGGTAAAAGAGTATATAAAAGAATTTGCAGCGCAGGACATTCCAGTTGATGATGAAGATGATATCTCTTCGATTGTCAGAAGATTACAAGAGCCTGAAATTAAAAAGAAGAAGGCTGGAAAATGTTATGCATATTGTTTTAAAGATATTTATAATGGGATTACAGGCAAACCGAATCAGGTTCATACAAGAGCTCTTCATGCAGAAGAAAATACATTTTTACAAATATCTAAGTATGGCGGTGCAAAAATGCAAGGAGGGAAATTGTTTACTACAGCAAGTCCTTGCGAATTGTGTGCGAAAAAAGCGTATCAGCTAGGAATAAAAGAGATTTATTATATTGATCCTTATCCGGGAATATCGAAAAGTCATATATTGACATTTGGGAAAAAAGTTCTCATGATTTGCTTATTTCTTTTTGTATTTAAGTAGGTTGAATTTTATAGAAGAGATAGTATGTGGCAGACCAATTACCGATGAGGGTAGTTGGTCTTTGGGATATGTGAAAGCTATAGAAGGATTATACTATCATTGAAATATAGAGAAGAATACATAATATATTTATGATATGCAGTGTATTAAAAAAAGCAATATATTCATTGACATATTTTTTTACACTTCGTATAATAATAGTAGAAGAGGAGCGTGCTCCTTCTGGTGGGCTAACACCTGAATCTGATATTGAGACCACGTAAGTGGACGTTGGCGGACAACACTAAAATCCGATATTGAGACCACGCAAGTGGATGTTGGCAGACAACACTAAAATTAGCCAAAAGGAGAGGTTATGTGACACAGTGGTGTGACTTTCCTCTCTTTATTTTTTTATATTCTTATTGAGAAATTACGAAAAAGTGCTATATTATATACAACATAATGAATTGGAGGTCTCACCATGCAAATCTTAATAGTAGAAGACGACCAACAAATTAATAACTTACTCTGCGAGTACCTTTCCATGCAGGGATATGAGGTGCTTTCAGCCAGTCACGGATTAGAAGCCACCTCTATTTTGGATGCTCACAAAGACATTGACCTGGTTCTTTTGGATTTGATGCTTCCGTTTCGTAGTGGTGATATGGTATTGCAACAGCTACGGGAGATATCTGAAATACCAGTGATTGTGCTGTCTGCAAAGGACACCGTGCATACCAAGATTGATTTGATTCGCATGGGCGCAGATGATTATATCACCAAACCATTTGACCTTGACGAAGTGTTGGTTCGTATCGAAGCAGTGCTTAGAAGAACTAAGAATCATCCTACAAGGGAAGATAAAAGCCACGAGGAGCTCACATTTAAAAATCTACGAATGAACAATGAAGCAAAGGTAGTGTATGTAAAAGAGAATGCGTTAACATTAACCAGTAAAGAATACGCTATCTTGGAATTGATGTTACAAAATCCTACTAAACTATTTTCGAAGGCAAATCTGTTTGAAAGTGTCTGGAATGAGGAGTATTTCAGCGAGGACACAACCCTCAAAGTGCATATGAGTAATATTAGAACCAAGATAAAGCAATATGATGAGGAAGAATACATCGAGACAGTTTGGGGCATGGGATACCGCCTGAAAAAATAACCTTTTCTTAACCTTTTGTTTGTATTTACTTAACTATGTTCTTTTACAGTATAGATATCAAATCGCTGTGGGAGCATAGCAGAAAGGAAAGGGTAATTGTTCGATACCTATCGCACGTAAAGAATTGCAAGCAAACATCTTTGCAAAGGTATGGAATAGTTACGGAATATCTATGGAGTACATATTAGAATTAAAGAATCTGACAAAAGAATATGGTAAGAAAAGGGTTGTGGATTCGGTTAGCTTGTCCATTAAAAAGGGACGTATCTATGGTTTGATTGGACCAAATGGTGCCGGAAAAACCACCATTATGAAAATGATAGCAGGACTAGCAGCAGAAGATGGAGGTAGTATTTCGCTGTTTGGCAGTGAAGAGAATCTGGATGAAAGCAGAAGTCGTATGAGTTTCATGTTAGAAGCTCCATTTTTGGAACCAAGCATGACCGCTTATCAGAACATGGAGTATATTCGCTACGTTCGCGGTGTGGCTGATAAAGGTAGAATAAATGAAATCCTTACATTTATGGGACTTTCAGATGTAGGAAAGAAACAAGTTGGAAAATTCTCTTTAGGAATGAAGCAGCGTTTGGGAATTGCTATGGCATTATTGCCAAATCCAGAGCTGATGATTCTAGATGAGCCGGTAAATGGTCTAGACCCAGAGGGGATTGTGGAAATTCGTAGTATATTGAAAAAGCTGGCAAAGGAAAACGGGATTACCATACTGATTTCTAGTCATTTGTTGGCGGAGCTATCAGAGCTTTGTACGGATTACGCCATTATCAATGAAGGGAAATTAGTAGAAGCATTGTCGGCAGAGGAATTAGAAGCAAAATGCAGAAACTATATTGTGATACAGACAGATAACATTCATGAAACTGCCGCAGTAATTGAACAGAAGCTTCAGACGCAGAATTATAAGGTGATTGAAAAGGATGAAATCCATCTATTTGATTATGTGGATGATGTGAGGACAGTCTCAAAAGCCATTACGGATAGTGGACAGATTATCACAAAGCTGTTAATGGAAGGCGAGTCACTAGAAGCATATTATCTTTCGAAGGTAGGTGGAGAGTATGAATAGATTAGTAAGAGCGGAAATGTATCGATTTTTGCACTC
>CAYTOQ010000145.1:3244-5489 GCA_964439445.1 uncultured Clostridium sp.
AGCGAGATAGACGTGAGTACACCCATTACAGTGGATATGTTTCAAGCAGATTTTGTAGAGCTTGCCAATGCATTAAATGCATACACGGACAAGCAAAAAGAATTAGAACTAGAGCTTGCCAAGGATAGAGAGAGATTGAATTATGTGATTGCAGGTATTTCTCACGATTTTCGCACACCGTTAACTGCTGCCATTGGTTATATGCAGATGGTGGATAAGAGTGGTGATTTGCAGGAGAAGAGTCAGGAATATCTTGATGTTGCTTTGGAACGAACATTATTTTTGAAAGAGCTTTCAGATGCATTTTTTGAGCTTTCTACGATGGACGCAAATCAGGAAACAGTGCAGTTAACTACAGTTAATTTACAAAAGCTGTTGCAGGATGTTATGTTAGAGCAATTTGAATGGATTTCAGAAGGAGGATATCAGACGAATTTTCAGATTCCAGAGCAAGATGTATTTATTCAAGGTAATGAGCAATATATAAAACGTATTTTAGACAATCTTTTTTCTAATATGCAAAAATATGCACTCTCTGATATTCGAATTTCACTATCTTCCCAAGGTGGAAAAACAGTGTTAAAAGTAGAAAATGATATTGAGGAATGCAATATAGATTGTACGCGTGTATTTGAACCATTTTACAAAGGAGAATCCAGAAGCAAGTCGGGTAGTGGATTAGGGCTATATGTGGTGAAGTGCTTAGCTGAAAAAATGGATATGCAGGTTGCGGCGAGTATGGAAAAACAACGATTTTGTGTTTCGATAATAGTTAGTATATGAATAAGAAATCCGAAGGGGTTTGTGAAGGGAGAACATTTCGAATGTTCTCCTATTTCTATTTTCCTAATTGCCAAAATGCAACCGCACTGGCAGCGGCAACATTTAATGAGTCCACACCGTGAGACATTGGAATGCAGACGGTGTAATCGCAATCTGTGATAGTAGAGGTGGCAAGACCATCACCCTCTGTACCAAGGATGATAGCAAGCTTATCCTCAGACATGAGCTTCTCATCATCAATGCTGACGGATTCATCACACAACGCCATAGCAGCAGTTTTAAATCCAAGGTCACGAAGTCTTTGCATACCCTGTGTTGCCCAATCTTTGGATTTATCACCGATAAATGTCCAAGGAATCTGGAACACCGTTCCCATGCTAACCCGAATGGCACGGCGATACAAAGGATTGCTACAGGCAGGAGTTAGTAGGACTGCATCCATGTTGAGAGCAGCAGCCGAGCGGAAGATTGCTCCCACATTGGTTGGGTTCATAACATTTTCTAAGATTGCAATGCGACGAGCATTTTTACAGACATCCTCTACGGAAGGTAGCTTTGGACGATACATGGCGCAAAGTGCACCGCGAGTTAGTTCAAAGCCAGTAAGCTGTGTCAGAATGTCAAACTCAGCAGTAAGAACCGGAATGTCGCCACAGCGGGCGATGATATTCTTTGCTTGTCCGTCAATATGCTTTTTTTCTAATAATAGTGAAACAGGAATACATCCTGCATTAAGTGCACGGTCAATGACCTTGGGACTTTCCGCAATGAACATTCCCTTTTCTGGTTCGTGACGATTGAGTAATTGGTTTTCAGTGAGACGAGCGTAGACATCTAGTTCTGGTGCATTGAAGTCATGTATTTCAATAATGTTTGGCATAGTTTTATCCTCATTTCCAATTCGTGTAAATGGTGCATTTATAGAAATATTATAGATGGCAGAAAGGGGAGTGTCAAACGAGAATATACCACAAGGAAAGTTGAAATCAAAGAGAAGGAATAGTATAATTTGCCTAGATGCTCCAAATCAGTTTTTATGGAGTCCAATAATCATTTATATAGCAAATAATTTATACCGCTGTAAAATTGACTTAGTTAGGGCGGTAAAAATGCAACATCCAATGAGGGATATCATAATAAAACAACGGACTTTCGTTCTTACTTTCTGACCTTTGATGATGGGGCAAGATTGGAAATTATGAATAAGCCAGATATGGTGGATAACGAGAAAGCACTTGTAAGAACTGGCTATGTGCATATTGCATTTAGTCTGGGAAGTAAGGATGCGGTTGATGCATTAACTGCCAGATTGAAAGCGGACGGTTATGAGGTCGTTAGTGGTCCAAGAACCACTGGTGATGGATATTATGAGAGTTGTATTGTTGGAATCGAAGGGAACCAGATTGAGGTAACGGTGTAGGATATGAGTTGAATAATAAGAATGAGATAATATGAAGGAGGA
>CAYTOQ010000146.1:0-5412 GCA_964439445.1 uncultured Clostridium sp.
ATTTCGTAGACTTCTGCAACGCTTTCTTGTAATTTTATTCCATAAGACTCTTCCAAATGAAAGAGTTGTCTGTATATATCTGTCATAGTAATACCAGCTTCATTGTGAAAATAATTTTCATTCATTGGCTGTAGAAGATTTTGTATATCATTAATCGATAAAAAGTTTTTCAAATAATAAATGTAGATTAACAGGATAATATGATTTTTGGAGTATTTCTTTTTGTTAGAAGGAGGCAACAAATCATTTTTTGAGTAGTTGTTAATCATGGTTTTTGTAAGAATTTTATCCTCTTCATTACGTTTGTTTCCTTTTAATTCCTTTTCCATAAAAGTAGTAATCTGATCCATATACAATTCGATGGAAGGAATGTCCTCTGGTAATATATAGTCCAATTGAATCCATTCATTCATTAAGTCCTTGATTTCTGTAAAGGTTATCTGACTCATAAATATCCCCTCTTTATTTTGATAATCCGTTCATAATTTCGCAAGCGGTTAAGGCTTTATTCATAGTATATATGTGTATGCCATCCACGTCATTTGCAATTAAGTCTTCAATCTGTTGGATGGCATATTCGATACCTGCTTTTCGCATATCCTCAGGGTTGTCTGCATATTTGGCAACCAGATTGCTTAATGCCTGTGGTACAGATGTTCCAGAAAGACTTACGCTGGTACCCAACTGTTTTGCGGAGGTGATTGGCATGATCCCTGTGGAAATCGGAATGTGAATGCCGTAGCGATTGGCTTCTTCACGGAATTCATAAAATTTAGAATTATCAAAAAACATCTGCGTAATTAAAAAATTAACACCGGCATCAATTTTCTGTTTCAAATATTTTAAGTCAGTTTCCCTGGATTGTGATTCTGGATGGACTTCAGGATAGCAGGCAGCAGCTACACAGATATCCGACTGTTTGCGAATGATACGAATAATATCCTCGGCATATCGGAAGGTGCGATTTTCGTAGTCTTCATCGCTCATATCCTTTGGCCGGTCGCCCCGAAGTGCTAACACGTTAGAGATGCTTTTATCCTGCAGGTCTGTTAGCAAGTTGTTTAGAAACGCTTCGTCCATTGCAACTGCAGTCATATGTGCGATTGGTTCGATTTCACATATATTCTTAATATAAGAAGCAATTGTTGCAGTTTTTTTGGAGTTGCTTCCGCCGGCACCATAGGTCACACTGATAAAATCCGGTTGTAAGGTTTTCAGTGTGTCTAAGGTTTTGTATAAATCATAGATTTCTTCGTTTTTTTTGGGTGGGAAAACCTCAAAAGAAAATACGGTTTTTCCTTGGTTAAAAATGTCTTTAATCATAGCTTTAATATCCTTTTTAGTATAAAAATCAGTATCATTTTAGCATAATTTGTGGTTGCAGGCAAATAGAAAGGAAGGTATACTAAAATGAACATTTATGATTGGATGTGAGTATAATCTTGCGTACAAGTCTGAAGAATAAGGGGACGATGAAATGAGTGGGTTAAATGACAAACAATACGAGGGAGTACATCATACAGACGGTCCGGTATTACTGTTGGCAGGAGCTGGTTCTGGAAAGACGAGAGTACTTACACATAGAATTGCCTATCTAATAGAAGAAGAGGGTGTGAATCCGTATAATATTTTGGCAATTACATTTACCAATAAGGCGGCAGAGGAAATGCGAGAGCGTGTAGATCGAATTGTGTCCTTTGGTGCAGACAGTGTATGGGTATCTACGTTCCATTCACTTTGTGTTCGGATTTTAAGACGATACATTAAGGAGTTAGACTATGATACAAACTTTACAATTTACGACACGGATGATCAGAAAGCGGTAGTGAAAGCATGTCTTAAGAAGTTTAATATGGATCCGAAGCAGTATTCAGAGAAGATGATTATTGCAGAAATATCAAAGGCAAAGGAACGATTTGTGTCACCTTCTGAATACGACCGTGAAGCAAGCGGACAATACAGAAAGATGCAAATTGCGAAGGTTTATACAGAGTATCAGGCGCGTTTGAAACAGAATAATGCACTAGATTTTGATGATTTATTATATAAGACAGTGGAACTGTTCCAGTTTCATCCAGAGATTTTGGATAATTATCAGGAACGTTTTCGTTATATTATGGTGGACGAGTATCAGGATACGAATCATATACAGTTTTTGCTAATTAAGCAGTTGGCTTCAAAGTATCGAAACTTATGTGTAGTGGGTGATGATGACCAGTCTATCTATAAATTCCGTGGGGCGAACATTTATAATATCTTGAATTTTGAGCAGGAATATCCAGAGGCAAGGATTATCAAATTAGAGCAAAATTACCGTTCTAGTGGGAATATTTTGAAGGCTGCTAATGGTGTGATTTCTCATAATGAGGGACGTAAGGATAAGGCATTGTGGACGGAAGCACCAGATGGAGATAAGGTATCATTTACTCTTTATGATGCGGATTATATGGAAGCAAGGGGTGTTGTGGATGAAATTGCACGGCAGCATAATGAGGGAAGGGCATATAACCGGTTTGCAATTTTATATCGAACGAATGCACAATCCCGTAGCTTTGAAGAACGCTTAGTGGTGAAAAATATTCCTTATAAAATAGTGGGTGGACAGAACTTCTATGGACGCAAAGAGGTTAAGGACTTAATATGTTATCTCAAAGCAATTGATAATGGACAGGATGATATGGCGATTCGTCGTATTGTTAATGTTCCAAAGCGTGGGATTGGTGTTGCAAGTGTGGATAAAATGCAGGATTATGCAGACAATTATCAAATGGGACTACTAGATGCTATGTTTGAGGCGTCTAATATTCCTGGTCTTGGTCGCACGGCTGCAAAGGTAGAGAAGTTTACGGATTTGATTATGGAGCTTCGCAATATGCTAAAAAATGGTGCATTAATCAGCGAGGTGTTTGATGCGATTCTAGAGAGAACTGGCTATTGGGATGAGTTGGTTGTAGAGAATACAGATGAAGCGCAGGGCCGTATGGAAAATATTGTGGAATTGAAGGATAAAATTGTGGCTTACGAGGAGAGTGCAGAATATCCGGATTTGTCACAATTGTTGGAAGAAATCGCTTTGGTGGCAGATGTGGACAGTGTGGTTCAATCAGAAGACAAAGTGCTTCTTATGACTTTGCATAGTGCAAAAGGTTTGGAATTTCCGTGTGTATTTTTAGTTGGAATGGAGGATCGGTTGTTTCCAAGTGGGATGTCGTTGGATTCTGAGGATCCGGATGCTTTAGGTGAGGAACGTCGCTTGTGTTATGTAGGTATCACCAGGGCGATGGAACAATTACATCTTAGTGCGGCAAGACAAAGAATGATGAGAGGAACGACAAACTATAATCCAATCTCCCGTTTTATAAAAGAAATACCAGCGGAAGTAATCAATATGGATGGAAATGGTGCATTTGCGATGAAGAAGCAGACAGAGATGATTTCGCAGGCGAGAAGCAGTATGTCTAGCATAGGAGCTAGTGTTAGTGCAAAACCATATTCGTATCAGGGGAGTATCGCAAAGTCAACACAAAACAGTGTACCATTTGGAAGAGAATTCAAGGTGGAGCGTTTGGAAGTGGATTATATAGTGGGAGATACGGTTATGCACGCGCGCTTTGGTCGTGGTGTGGTGACGAATTTGGTTTCAGGTGGAAAAGATTACGAGGTTACGGTGGACTTTGAAGCCGCTGGAACCAAGAGAATGTTTGCATCCTTTGCAAAATTGAAGAAGGTAGATTAAAGAAAATACATTTTTTTCGTTTTTGTATAGTAAAAGTTTTTGAATTGTGCTATACTAAGTTTACTTATTGAGATTGATATTGAAAGGAAGGTATTACCATGAAGAATTTAGATGATTTAATCAATGCAGCAAAGATTCAGGAGTTAATCAAGCGTGAGGATCCACAGGAAAAGGCAACTAGAAGAGTTGTTTGGGCACTTGCTATCATTGGTGCAGTAGCTGCAATTGCCGGTATTGCTTATGCAGTATATCGTTATTTGACACCAGATTATTTAGATGATTTTGATGATGATTTTGATGATGATTTCGATGATGATTTTTTTGATGATGTAGAAGACGTTACACCAGCTCCAAAGGCATAATGCTTTTTGGCGATAGAATGTATGTGAATTAGGAACTGTTGCGTTGCAATAGTTCCTTTTCTGTGCTTATTATGCCTTCATTTTGTGGTTAGCAATGGAAAGGATTAAAACAATGTTGTCAATAATTTTACCAGTGTATAATGAGGAACAGAATATTGTAAAAGCATATGAGGCGATTCGTGATGTGCTGATGCCAAAGGAGATTCGTTTTGAATTGGTATTTGTAAATGACGGCTCTAAGGATAAGAGTTTTGAAGTAATTCGCAGATTGTCCGAAGAAGTTCGCGATGCACAGATATTAGGGTTGTCATTTTCACGTAATTTCGGTAAGGAGGCAGCGATTTTTGCAGGTCTATCCCATGCTACAGGAGAAGTATGTGCAGTTATGGATTGTGACTTGCAACATCCGCCAGAGGTTTTGCTTGAAATGTATGAATTATGGCAACAGGGATTTGAGATTATAGAAGGCGTGAAACGTTCCAGAGGTAAGGAGAGTATTATCTATAAAGGTTTTGCAAAACTGTTTTATCAGATTATTAGCAAATCTACAGGAATTGAGATGTATCGTTCTTCTGATTTTAAGATGTTAGATCGTAAGGTTGTGGATGAATATGTAAAACTGACAGAACGTAATATTTTCTTCCGTGCATTGTCCTCCTGGTTGGGGTATAAGAGTGCGGTTGTGGAGTTTGATGTGCAGGAGCGTCTGCATGGAAAGACTAAGTGGTCTATTAAGTCTCTGGTGAAGTATGCTATTGGCAGTATTACATCATTTACTACTGCACCAATGCAGTTTATTACTTTGTCGGGGATGTTATTCTTTGTGTTTGCCGTTGTGTTAGGAATCCATTCTGTTGTAAAATGGGCAATGGGTCATGCATTAGAAGGGTTTACCACAGTAATACTTTTGTTATTGATTATAGGTAGTTTGATTATGGTGAGCTTGGGCGTGATTGGATATTACATAGCCCGAATCTATGAGGAGATAAAAGGTAGACCAAGAAGTATCGTAAAGGAAGTTGTGAAATCACCGAAGTAGGTTTTGTGTGAAGAAAGAGTTGATGGATTCAAGTACACTGCAGTAATGTATTGTAAAAATACAATGTCGAATTGTTTAAAAAAATGGAAAAAATTTTTTGGAAAAATTTGAAAAAAACACTTTACAAATTGAAACTTGTTTGGTAAGATAACAAGCGTGCTGTTTGAGAACAGTGTATAAGTCAATACAGTTTCAAAAAAGTTGAAAATTATGGTTGACAAGTCAAAAGCATTTTGTTATAGTAGTTGTTGCGTCAGCGATGACACCGTGAGAAC
>CAYTOQ010000147.1:0-5290 GCA_964439445.1 uncultured Clostridium sp.
GGCGAATATTGAGAAGCAGTTTGGTAAAGGAACTGTAATGAAGTTGGGAGATACTGCTGCAACGATGAATGTTGAAGCAATTCCTACAGGTTCTTTGAGTTTAGATTTGGCGTTAGGAATAGGTGGTGTTCCTAAGGGAAGAATTATTGAGATTTATGGACCGGAATCCAGTGGTAAGACAACGGTTGCATTACATGTTGTTGCAGAAGTTCAAAAGAGTGGTGGAATTGCTGGTTTTATTGATGCGGAACATGCATTAGATCCGGTGTATGCTGGCAATATTGGCGTAGATATTAATAATTTATATATATCACAACCAGATAATGGTGAGCAGGCGTTAGAGATTACAGAAACAATGGTTCGTTCCGGTGCAGTAGATGTTATTATTGTGGATTCTGTTGCTGCGTTAGTACCAAAAGCAGAGATTGACGGTGAAATGGGAGATTCTCATGTAGGTCTACAGGCTAGATTGATGTCACAAGCATTGCGTAAACTGACTGCTGTTATTAGTAAGTCGAACTGTGTTGTTATTTTCATTAATCAGTTGCGAGAGAAGGTTGGAGTTATGTTTGGAAATCCAGAAACTACAACGGGTGGTAGAGCTTTGAAGTTCTATTCTTCTGTTCGTTTGGATGTAAGACGAATCGAAACCTTGAAGCAGAATGGTGAAGTAATTGGTAACCGTACAAGAGTTAAGGTTGTGAAAAATAAGGTTGCTCCTCCGTTTAGAGAAGCTGAATTTGATATTATGTTTGGTAAAGGTATATCCAAAGAAGGAGACATCTTGGATTTAGCAGTAAAAGAAAATATTATAAACAAGGCTGGTGCATGGTTTTCATACAATGGAGAGAAGATTGGGCAAGGTCGAGAGAATACGAAAATTTTCTTACAAAACAATCCGGAGATTACAGATGAGGTTGAGAAGAAGGTTCGTATCAGTGCTGGAATTTTAGAGGACGAAGTAGCTACAATGGTTAGTTCAAATGAGGAATAGCTGAATGTTAGTGACTAAGATAGAGGAAAGTAAAGGGAAACGCTTTCGTGTTTATATCGATGATCAGTTTTCTTTTGCACTCTATGCAAAGGAGTTAAAACGCTATAATATCAAAAAAGATGCTGATGTTGCAGAACAACAAGTCGTTGATATATTAGATAATATTGTGTTTAAGAGAGCGAAGGAGCGGGCGTTATACTTGTTGGAGCGTAGACCGATGTCTGTGTATCTAATGAAAGAAAAATTGAAAAATAATGATTATCCGGTGTCTGTCATTGAGCAAGTTGTGTCTTTCTTAACGAAATATAGTTATTTGGATGATGCAGAATATGTTCGAATGTATTTGCAATCTTATGCTGACCGGAAAAGCAAACGGCAGTTGTTATGTGAGTTATGTCGCAAAGGAGTTTCAAAGGATATTATTGAAGAAGTTTTTTCTGTGAATGAATATTCTGAAGAAACAGGATTTTCTAGACAATTCGAACGATACATAAGAGGAAAAGACTTAAGTGATTATACGACAAGACATAAAGTGTTTCGTTACTTTTATGGAAAGGGCTTTTCTAGTTCTTTGATTGAAGCCTATATACAATGTGTTGATTCACAATAATGATGATGTTTTGTAAATAATTACAGGTTTGATTTCAACAATATATACTGTTTTTACGATATTTCGAATAGTTTTACTTGACATAATGCACAAAAAAAGATAAAATTTAACTGTTGCACTTATGTCAAGTGCACTTAAAACTTAATAAGGAGGTGCTCCTGTGGAACAGTATATCATTTTTGCTATTATTTTAATCGTAGCTGTGATTCTTTCTTCGGTGATCTCCATTACATATCGTAAGAATGTTGTGGAAAAGAAGAACTCTGAAGCGGAAGACAGAGCGAGAGAGATTATAGATGAAGCTGTTAAGAATGCTGAAGCTAAGAAAAAGGAGATTCTCCTAGAGGCAAAGGAAGAGTCAATTAAGACTAAAAATGATCTTGATAAAGAGATTAAAGATCGCCGTAACGAAGTTCAGAGAATGGAAAAACGTGTGATTTCACGTGAAGAAAATCTGGATCGTAAGTCAGAGGCGATTGAGAAAAAAGAAGCAAACCTTGCATCTAGAGAACAGGATTTGGAAAAGCAGAAAGCAAACGTAGAAGAGCTTGAGGCAAAAAGACTACAGGAACTAGAGAGAATCTCTGGATTAACCTCTGAACAAGCAAAAGAATATTTATTAAAGACTGTCGAAGATGAAGTAAAACATGAAACCGCAGTTCTAGTAAAAGAATTAGAGACTAGAGCAAAAGAAGAAGCAGGTAAGAAGGCAAAGGAATATGTTGTTACAGCTATTCAAAAATGTGCTGTAGATCATGTTGCAGAGACTACAATTTCTTTGGTGCAATTACCGAATGATGAAATGAAGGGAAGAATAATTGGTCGTGAAGGTCGTAATATTCGTACTTTAGAGACTATGACAGGTGTAGATTTAATAATTGATGATACACCAGAAGCCGTTATTTTATCGTCATTTGATCCGGTAAGAAGAGAAGTTGCAAGAATTGCACTTGAAAAATTGATTGTAGATGGACGAATCCATCCAGCAAGAATTGAAGAAATGGTAGAAAAAGCGCAGAAGGAAGTTGAACAGATGATGCGCGAGGAAGGTGAGAATGCTACATTAGAGGTTGGTGTTCAAGGAATCCATCCTGAATTGATTCGTTTACTTGGAAAGATGAAGTTCAGAACAAGTTATGGTCAGAATGCATTGAAACATTCAATGGAGGTAGCTTATTTATGTGGTTTGTTAGCTGCTGAGGTTGGTGTGGATGTTCGCTTAGCAAAGCGTGCAGGTCTTTTACATGATATTGGTAAGTCTGTGGATCGTGAAATGGAAGGTTCGCATATCCAGATTGGTGTTGATTTGTGTAGAAAATACAAAGAGTCTGCATTGGTTATTAATGCAGTTGAAGCACATCATGGCGATGTAGAACCAGAATCATTGATTGCGTGTATCGTTCAAGCAGCAGATGCAATTTCTGCAGCTAGACCGGGAGCAAGACGTGAGACATTGGAGACATATACTACAAGATTGAAGAAGTTAGAGGATATTGCTAATGGATTCAAGGGTGTAGATAAAACTTTTGCTATTCAGGCAGGTAGAGAGATTCGTATTATGGTAGTTCCAGAGCAGATAAATGATGCCGACATGGTACTCATGGCTAGAGATATTTCAAAGCAGATTGAAAGTGAGCTTGAATATCCAGGTCAAATTAAGGTAAACTTAATTCGTGAGTCACGTGTTACGGATTATGCTAAATAGACTGAAAGCAGTTGCTTTGATACGAAATCAGAATCCGAAACCCATTAGGGTTTCGGATTTTTTGCATATTTTATACTTTTTTT
The DNA here is from genome assembly GCA_964439445.1 of uncultured Clostridium sp. Lineage (GTDB taxonomy): Bacteria > Bacillota > Clostridia > Lachnospirales > Lachnospiraceae > CAG-590. The sequence continues at coordinate 3,393 of CAYTOQ010000147.1, forward strand.
CATATATTGAAAATATATATGGAGTGATAGATATGCAGGATAGAAGAGCGAGTAAATTGACAATATATACATATGGTGCAATCCTATTTGGTTTTTGTTTAGGATGTATTTTGTGTTGGGTGATGTATGTACATGGGAATGGGAATTTATTAAGTTTAGGATTAGAGGATTATGATATTTCTGCTGTTTTGAATGTTCCAAATGACAAGCTGTTTTTTATACTATTGAAAAAACGTATTATACAAATGTTAATTTTTTTCTTGTTTGCGATGTTAACCTCATATTATGTGACAGTGTTTTGTTTTTGTAGTGGTTTTGGTGTATATTATAGTTTAGTTTTATGTGATTTAATTATTCAATATGGATTATCAGGGTTAGGATATGGTGTGGTTTGTTTTTTTCCTCATTATATTTTCTACTTTTTTGCTATTTTTTTTCTTGGAAGATTATACGAGCAAAGTAAAATTTATAAATATACCGTAAAAAAAGGGATACTCTTTTTTAAAATTTTTGTAATATTTCTGTTTGTTGTGATAGCTTTTTTTTGGGAAAGCCAATTTCAAAAAAATTTTTTGAAATATTTTTTTCAATATCTAGTATAAAAATATTATGTTAATACCTCATTTGGTAGAAAATGCTCTAACGCCTTGAAAAACAAGGGTTTCTCGAAAAAATAATGTTTGATTTTATGTAAATTAAACATTATAATAGGTGTAGTGATTACGAAAAATAAGGGGTTAGAGAATGTTACAAAAGATTGATGAGTTCGTTGATTATTTGACTAATGTGAAACGAGCTAGTAAAAACACAATTGCATCCTATAGAAGAGATTTGGTAAAACTTAACAATTTTTTAACAGATTCAGGATTGACTGGTTTGTCAGAGGTTACCGCAACAGATTTGAATTCTTATATTTTGATGATAGAAAAACAAGGGATGTCTACTGCGACTGTATCGAGAAATATTGCATCGGTAAAGGCTTTTTTCATATATTTGTTGAAACAGGGAGTTGTGAAAGAAGATCCTAGTGAGACATTAAAACCACCTAAGATTGAAAAGAAAGCTCCTGTTGTATTAACTATTGAGGAGATTAATCTTTTGTTAGAACAACCGAACGGAACGGCACCAAAAGAGGTTCGTGATAAGGCAATGCTGGAATTGTTGTATGCAACTGGAATTCGAGTGTCAGAATTGATTGGTTTAAGAGTGAGGGATGTGAATCTTTCTATGAATTTTGTGCAATGTAGAGATGGAAATAAGGAGAGAGTGATTCCGTTTACTAATGAGACAAAGTTAGCCTTAGAAAACTATTTGGAAAATGCAAGAGAGTCAATGTGCAAGGGAGAACAAGAATACTTGTTTACAAATTGTCAAGGTGCGCCTATGACAAGACAAGGATTTTGGAAAATTATCAAGTATTATTCAGCCAAGGCAGGAATTAAGAAGGATATAACACCGCACACAATTCGTCATTCATTTGCTATGCATTTAGTTAGTAATGGTGCTGACTTGAAGGCTGTGCAAGAAATGTTAGGTCACTCTGATATTTCGACTACACAGATTTATGTTAAGAGCAATATGAACACAAAAATCAAAGAGGTGTATGATAAGGCTCATCCAAGAGCGCATGTATCTTAATTAGGATTGTATATAGTTATCTACATATTATGGGACATATCATGAAGGTATGTCCTATTTTTGTTAAAAAGAGTTGAGTGATTTAATATAAGCAGATGTGAAAAATAAGTGAATTATTTGTATATTATGTCGATTTATTGTATAATAGAATAGCCTGTATGTATTATGACATATACAGTAAATGAGGTAACGAAATTTTTTTCGGAGGAAGCTATGATAGAAGTTAAAAACTTAAAAATGTCATATGGTAAAACAGAGGT
>CAYTOQ010000148.1:0-3423 GCA_964439445.1 uncultured Clostridium sp.
TTTGCATGCGATGTGTGGTGTTAACTAAATCGAGTAGGAGTCAGCCTACTCGATTGTTTTGGACTAACCGTCCAATGAAAAAGGGGTTGACATGTTGTAAAATGAGTGGGAATCAAGAAGTTATGTAATGATGAACAAGCAATGAAATTGTTTGAAAGTGGGAAGGGTTTGTGATAGTATGAAGAAACAAGAACTGTTAGGGAAAATCAAAGAATTTCGTCTATTTGATGATAATTTTATGAGTAAGGTTTTCGAGGATAATTGTGAAGGTGTAGAATTACTTTTACATATCATAATGAACATGCCGGAGCTTAAGGTGATTAGAGCGCGTACGCAGTATAGTATCAAGAATTTACTTGGTCGTTCGATAAGACTAGATATTGATGCAGTTGATGCGGCAGGTAAGAAATATAATATTGAAGTACAAAGAGGAGATAAAGGAGCAGGGGTTAAACGAGCAAGATATAATAGTAGTGTGATAGATGCCAATGCCTTATTACCTGGTTCGGATGTTGATGATTTGCCAGAAACCTATGTTATTTTTATTACAGAAAATGATGTTTTGGGTGAAGATAAACCGATATATCATATTGAGCGTGTGATACAAGAAACAGGACAGAATTTTAATGATGAAGAGCATATCATATATGTTAATGGGACGTATAGAGGAGATACACCATTGGGAAAGTTGATGCATGATTTTTCGTGCAAGAATCCTGATGATATGTATTATAAGATATTAGCTGATTGTACGAGATATTATAAAGAAGATGAAAAGGGAGTGGATGCTATGTGTAGGATTATGGAAGAGTTGATAGATAGTGAGAAAAGAGAAATTGTATTAAGAATGTTAGCGGATGGAAAGTTGTCTTGTCAAAAAATTGCAGAATATGCAGGTGTTTCTATAGAAGTAGTCAATGATTTGAAAAACAAATTATGAAAGGAACTATTGGATGACAAAGTGTAAGAAACAAGAAAAACAAACTTATCCTAATATAGATATGCAACAAACTGGTGCAAAGATGAAACGTTTGTTAGAAACAGCAGGTTATACACCAAGGATGATTCAGGAGTATTTACATCTTTCTTGCGTGCAACCAATTTATCGATGGTACAAGGGATTGATATTGCCGACGGTGGACCATTTGCTCATGTTAAGTGAGTTGTTAGGGGTTCATATGGAAGAATTGTTGGTGAAGAAATGTGTTGTAAAACCTTTGTGTGATGTGGAGGTTCGGGAACAGGTAGAAACATATAGGAGATATATTGCATATTATAATAACTCATATACGGCGGTAGCGTAGACTTTGGACTAACCGTCCAATGAAAAATGTATTGACAAATGATATCCTCTTGTTATTACCCGAAAAGGGAGAATGACAGGAGGATTTTTTTATGGAAGAAAAAGTAATGGAACAAAAGAATGTGGAACGCAAAGTAAGAGTAGTAGAAGATTTGGATGGGAATAGGATTGTATTTATTCATGATATTAGGTTCAAAGGAAAACGTTCGATAGAATGGACGGATGTGGAGAATTATTTAAAGCAGTTTCTTGGAGAATCGTACATTATACAAGATACAAATGATTTGATTTACATAGGAACAGACTTTTCTGATGAATATGCACATTCTGAGTATACAACATCTCTTAAAGGTGCGAATGCAAAAGCAAAAGCTAATGCAGCACAAGGTGTACCTGAGTTGATAGAAATTGCAAATGGAAAGGAATACCGAGAAAATATCAAAGAGAAACATAGCAAAGATGCAAAATTTGGATGGTATAGATATGCCTCTAGATTTGCATTGCCAGTATATAAAGAGAGTGGAGATGTTATGGGATATAATGTATTCAAGGTGATTATGGTAGTAAGACATGCACAAGATGGAAAACTCTATTTATATGATATTGTGAACATAAAAAAAGAAACGAGCAACCTTTTCCAGTCATGAGACCTTACTCAGCAAAAAACCCATTTCTTTCTTGAGTCCATAATATGAGATTACGGAAAATAAGTCAAGGAGAAAATTGCGTAACATCCAATATATTAGATGTTAATAAAAAAAGAAACGAGTACCCATTTCCAGTCGTAAGACCTTACTCAGTCAAAAACTCGTTTCTTTCTTGAATTCATAATATGGGATTACGGAAAATAGGTCAAGGAGAAAGTTTGATAACACCTAATATATCAGATATTAAATGAAAATATAGAAAAGAGGATGAAATATGACTAGAAAAACAGTTGCCCTCCTACCTAGTACACAGCAAGTATTGGAAAAAATGGGGGCAAATATAAAGAAAGCTAGACTGCGTAGAAATATTAAAGCAGAGCTTCTAGCCGAGAAAGCACAGATTAGCAAATCAACACTTTCTGCTATAGAAAAAGGCGTGTCTACCGTTTCTATTGGCGCTTATGCATCTGCTCTTTGTTCGCTTGGTATGGATAAAGATTTTGAAATGATAGCATTGGATGAAGAAGGGAAAAGAGAATATTGGGAGCACAATTTGCGACTTAGAAAACGTGCAAGAAAGAAGTAAGAAAAAAAGAAACAAGCTACGGAGTTTTGGGCATATTTTACTTTCTTGAAAATTCTGCTATAATTTTTGAAAAGTTAAGATGTTCCGTAATGTTATGTGAATTATGGAATATTTATCATAAGGTTAGGTGTTGTCCCATGAATGAAAAAGAACTTTCAAATCGCATATATGAGCTAATCTGTAAGTCAGATGGAATCAAAGCCCGTGAGATTGCGAAACAATTGCATACCGACCGCAAGGTTGTGAACCGTCTGCTGTATTGTTATCCATTTATTCATGATCTTTGTTATTGCGACAAGGATTATAAATGGCATGGCTATATTCGGCAGACTCGTCCACATATGGGATTAGAGGAGTACAGTGGATATTATTCAACGGTGCCAGAATTTCTAGCATGTTCGGAAGAAGCGTGGTATGAACAGCTTCAAGAAGGGTGTAGACAAATTGGACGTAATCTGAATGACACACGAGGATTGTTTCATTCCTTTCGTGATGCCAGAGAAACTATGTGTAATTTGTTCACAGATTTGGAAGCTCATGTGGATTACAGCAATTGGGAAATTGTATTTGAGCTTCGAATCAAACGTTCCAAGATGATTCGCATTTATGCAGATGTGTTGGTAATCACAGATACCCACGTATTTTCCTTGGAATTCAAAATGAAGGATAAGATTGAAGAAGAGGAAGTGGAACAGGCTGCGAAGTATACTGCGTATCAGGAAGTGATATTTGGTTCAGATTATGATGTGATTCCGGTTTTGGTTCTGACAAGAGCGACGGATTTGTACAAGTATGTTCCGATTGGAGAAACGACGGCGGAGCTACCGGTTTGTTCTGGGGATATGCTGTTTAATATATTTGATGAGTATATGGGATTTTTGGGGTAG
>CAYTOQ010000148.1:3523-5193 GCA_964439445.1 uncultured Clostridium sp.
AAAATTAAGGGATGGAAAGAATTATTTAAGAATCATATATTAGAACGTGGATTAAATTATTATGAAATGGGATTTGTGTATGATTTGCAATCAACGGAGGATGGTTTCGAGGCTAAGGTGGAAGGTACGGAAGACTATCATGTAGAAATCGAAATACAGGATGACAGAGTTTATGACATGACTTGTGACTGCCCATATGCTAACGATGGTCATTATTGTAAACATATGGCAGCAGTTTTATATGAGATTGAAAATGACGAATCGCCAGTGTTATCAAGTAAAGATCCTTTTGAACGATTGAAGGAGTCGAGAAAAGAGCTAGAAGATGTAATTGCGAATATTCCGGTGGAAGATATGAAAGCGATTATTCTATCGCAGGCATGGAGAGATGCTTCCCTACGTAATGAGATTATGATAAAATATGCGCCGATTACACCGAGTAGTATTGTAGTTTTGAAAAAACAAGTGAGTGAAATTGCATATAGATGCTCTGATAGAGGTGGCTTTGTTGATTATTATCACGCAATGGATTATACCAGTGAGTTAAGCAGATTATTGCATACAAATGTTACACTGTTACTTGAACGGGAACAGCATATGGCCGCATTCGATTTGGTTAATTGTGTGTTTCAAGAAGTGGGGACTCGAGATATAGATGATTCCGCTGGCGGGACAACATATGTTGCGGATAATTGTTATGAATATTGGCAACAGATATTAGATGTATGTAATGATGATGAGAAAAAAGAACTATTCCAATGGTTTATGTCTCATCGTGAAAATTACGTGCTCGACTATATGACAGAGTATATTAATGATTTCCTAATGGAAGAATTTCAAGACGAAGAGTTATTGCGTGAGAAAATGAAGGCTCTAGATAAAATGATTGCCAATGTTAATGAGGAAACGGAAGATTGGTATTTTTCACATTATGGACAATCAAACAATATTTTGGAAAGAATCCGAATAATGGAAAAGTTAAATTATTCGAAGGAGGAAATTATACAGTATCGAAATCAATACAGAAGCTTTTCTGCAATTCGTAAATTAGAGATAAGTGAATACATGGAAGATAAGGATTACGAAAATGCAATCAGAGTATTATTAGAAAGCAAAAAGATAGATAAAGAATATGCAGGTCTTGTAAGTGATTATAGTCGTCAATTGATGGACATATATAAGTTGATGGATAAAAAAGATGACTATAAGCAGGAATTAATCAGGTATGTATTTGACAGAATGATTAATGATATGGAGCATATTATGGAGCTGAAAGCGGTTTCGGAAGAGTCAGAATGGATACAGTACAGAGAAGAGTTGTTGAATGACAAATTATCATATCCTCTACAATTAGAATTGCTTGAAAAAGAAGGATTGTACAGACGTCTGTTAGAGACAATGCAGGAATCAATAGCGAGGACGATGTATATTTATCATTTAGATAAGTATGAGAAGGTATTAAGGAAACATTTTCCAAATGAGGTTAGGGATATCTATATTTCCTATGTAAAAAATGCTATGAAACATGTATCAGATCGTAAAAGATATAGAGAGCTGGTAGAATATCTGAAAAAGATAAGGAGATATCCAGAAGGAAAACAATTGGCACAAGCTGTGGCAACAGAATGGAAAATAGCATATAAAAGGCGAAGTGCAATGATGGATGAACT
>CAYTOQ010000149.1:0-4903 GCA_964439445.1 uncultured Clostridium sp.
TCACAAAAAAATAAAATTCTTGCCATTGGAGAGATTGGCTTGGATTACCATTACGATGACGTGGACGAGGAGCTTCAGAAGAAATGGTTTATTGCACAGTTAGAGGTGGCAAAGAAAAAGCAGCTTCCGGTAGTAATACACAGCCGGGATGCAGCAAAGGATACATTAGATATTATGAAGGAGCATCATAATGGAGTAACACCAGGAATCATTCATTGCTTTTCCTACGGAGTGGAAATGGCGAGAGAGTATCTTAATATGGGTTACTACATCGGCGTTGGTGGAGTGGTGACATTTAAAAATGCAAAGAAGCTAAAAGAGGTGGTGGAATATGCACCCCTTAACCGGATTGTGTTAGAGACCGATGCGCCGTATTTGGCACCGGAGCCATATCGGGGAAAGCGCAACTGTTCGATATATCTTACTTACGTTGCGGAGGAGATTGCAAGACTGAAAAATGTCAGCGTGGAGGAGGTCTATGCGGCTACCTACCAGAATGCAAAGGACGTATATCGGATGTAGGAAAAAGAATGATACCTAGGTTGAATATATAGAAAGAGGAAGATTCAATGGAGAAGTTAAGTAACCCTCAAGTAACAATTGAGACAATTAAAAAATACGATTTTGCTTTTCAAAAAAAATTTGGACAGAATTTTTTGATTGATGGACACGTGCTGGATAAAATAATCGCAGCAGCAGGTGTGACAAAAGAGGATGTGGTGTTAGAGATAGGGCCGGGGTTTGGTACTATGACACAGTATCTTGCAGAGGCAGCAAAGGAAGTAATCGCGGTGGAAATTGATAAAACACTGATACCGATTTTGCATGAAACCTTGGCGGATTATGACAACATCACAATTATAAATGAAGATATTTTGAAGGTGGATATCGCAAAGCTTGTGGAGGAAAAAAATGGTGGTAAGCCAATCAAGGTTGTTGCGAATCTTCCGTATTATATTACGACTCCAATTATTATGGGGTTATTTGAAAGTCATGTGCCATTAGATAATATCACGGTTATGGTGCAAAAGGAGGTTGCACAGCGTATGCAGGCAGGTCCGGGAACCAAGGATTATGGTGCTCTGTCGCTGGCGGTGCAGTTCTACGCAGAGCCTTATATTGTTGCCAATGTTCCGCCAAATTGTTTTATTCCAAGACCGGGTGTTGGCTCGGCGGTAATCCGTCTGACGAAATGGGACACCCCACCGATTGCTGTGAAGGATGAAGCATTTATGTTCTCTTTGATTCGTGCGTCCTTTAACCAGAGAAGAAAAACCTTGCAGAACAGTCTGGTAAATAGTGGAATTCAGATTACAAAGGAAGAGGTAGTTTGTGCGCTGGAAAAAATGGAATTGTCAGCAACGGTTCGCGGTGAGGCATTGACCTTGGAGCAGTTTGCACAGCTCAGTGATTTGTTATGTGAGTAAGGAAAGTCTATATGTAAAGCTTCGCACATAATGATATGCAAATTTTTAAGTTTAGAAAAAAGAAATATATTAGGTATATATCCCACCACTCCTGCATAGAATAGTTGCAAAGGAGTGTGTGGACAAGTGCAGAATTTCAAGAGGAAAATTACATATTTTTACCAGCATCACAATGGAAATGTTGGATCGACATCAGGTTTTATGAAGCTGGAGATTCGTGGAGATAAAGTAAAGATTATCATTAACATACAGGAGCCGATGGGGATACCCTTTGATGGCGCGTCGCTTTATTTCTATCACGAGGCGGGGGACCATTTATCGGCAATTAAAGTGGATAGAGTGGAAAGCATTGACGGAGTTTTGACTTATCAGAATCGGACGGATTGGCAGAATGTGTTTCAGACAGAGCGCGATTTGTACACCTTTGACGGTGTTGCGGTGATGTATAATGATGTGCATTATTACATCGGTGATTTTAAGGATAAGGACAGAAAGAATTATCAGTTGGTGAAAAAGGAGCTAAAGCCTGTCATTGCACAGATGGATTTCCAGCCGGTAGAACCAAAGGAAACTTCTGTGTTGCAGACTAAAATGGCGCCACAGAAATTAATGCAAGATGATTTCGAAAATATAGAAAAAGAGGTTGAAAAATTAACTGCGGATAAAAAGATGGATAACAGTGTGCCGGAGAACAATCAAAAATCTTCTGATGGTGAAGATAAGGCAATGGCACCTGGTGGTGAGCCGATTACTTTGTGCAAGGATTGTCCTTACCAGAAGAAACGTATGGAGCAACATGAGAATGTTGATGCGTTTGAGGAAATGATAGAAAAATATCCGAAGCTACCAATGTATGGGGTAACGGAATTATTTGATTGTGTGCGAATACATCCGAGAGATATCGGTAAGCTGGATATGAGAAATTGGAAGCTGGGGGTGAATAGCTTTCTTACTCATGGATTCTATACTTATCAGTATCTGCTGCTTGGCAGATTGCGGTTTGAGGACGGTACAAGCCAGGAGATTATCGGTGTTCCGGGAGTATATTCCAACCGGGAAAGATATCTTGCCAATATGTTTGGATTTGAGCAATTTATTCCAATTAAACAGACGGGTATTAAAACGGGCGAGTTTGGCTACTGGGTTGTAGAAGTTATGCCTTCTCTGTAGCTTGGTAATCGTCGGATAAAAGGCTGTAACGGTAGTGGTCCTGGAAGGAACCATTTACTTCGACGCTTTGATATTCAATTCCTTCAAAGCGGAAATGTAGGTGCTCTAATAGTTTGATAGAAGCAAGGTTATCAAGAGCAACCCGCGCTTCAATTCGGTGGATTTTGTAATTGGAAAAGATAATAGGAATGGCGGCGAGACAGGCTTCCGTAGCATATCCCTTACCCTGGTGTGCAGCATCTATCTTATAGCCAATAGAAGCTCTGGAAAATGGCCCATGCTCCATTCGGAAAAAATTGATGGAACCGATGATTGTATCAGGCTGTTCCTTCAGATAGATATAATAACGGAGAGTTTTTCCTTTGATAATTTCGGAATGCTCATAGCTTATTGTGGCATGCTGATAAGCTTCTGTGTAGAAATTGTCAGGTCTTGTAGGCTCGTACTTCTCAAACTGTTCTTTGTTGCGCAAGTAGAAGTTAAGGACCTCTAAGGTTTTGCTACTATCTTCTATTGTTAATATTAGACGTTCGGTGGTAAGTTTAAATGACATAGCTATCTCCTTGGGGTTAGTAAGTTCAAATAAATAATTGCAAAATTACGATATATCGTATGAAGGTTATATATTTTGCAATATGATATAGAGTATCACAAAAGGTGGAAATTGTACAATGACGAAAGATGAAAAATATATGAAAGAGGCAATTAAACAGGCAAAGAAAGCGGCAAAGGTTGGAGATGTTCCGATTGGGTGTGTGATTGTGTATGAGGATCGGATTATTGCGCGTGGGTACAACAAGCGCAATGCAAAAAAGACTACATTAGCCCATGCAGAGCTTCTTGCCATTGAGAAGGCTTCGAAGGAAATAAATGATTGGCGACTAGAAGACTGTACCATGTATATTACACTAGAACCTTGTCAGATGTGTGCAGGTGCCATCGTGCAGGCGCGTATTCCTAAGGTTGTGGTGGGTGCTATGAATAAAAAAGCAGGTTGTGCCGGTTCTGTGCTGAATCTATTTCAGATACCAGCATTTAACCATCAGGTGGAATTTGAGAAGGGTGTGTTGGAAGAAGAATGTTCTGCCTTGTTATCTGATTTTTTTCGAGAGTTACGCAATGAAAAACAGGGAAAGTATAAGGGAGATGCAGTATAGAAAATAGTAATAAAAGGATGAGAAATGTAAGCTGTTGGAAAGGGTGCGGTGGTTGACAGGATTTAAAAATATATGTATAATGAAACCTCAGCCGGCCACAGCAAGTGGCGTTGACGTATGGGTCTTGCGCAATGGAAACCTATGAACCGTGTCAGGTCGGGAACGAAGCAGCACTAAGTAGGATCTTTCATGTGACGTGAGGGTGCCTGAACTGAGTTAACTACTGTGGTAACGGTTGTAAGAAACTTTCAATTGAAAAATCTGTCAGAGCTTGAACGACGTTCAAGTTTTTTTGATTATGGGAAATTTTCTTTGAAATAATTCATATAGCAAATCTTTCAAGAGAATTGTATAGTGGTAGAATAGAAATAAATGTAAAAAAATAAAATTATAGGTGGAATAATCTAAAAAAAAATGCTAGAATATAGTAGACTATTTTTATACTTAAGAAAATTGTGCAACAAAATGGGGAGTTGTTGTATTGAAACTATAATGAATGGGAGCAGGAAGCATGAATTATGCAAATGTAATAGAATTTGTAAAACAGAAGATTGCTGATAATGGAAGACCACCGAATTATCCATTCCGTGACCGCTTCGAACATACCATGCGTGTGTATCGTTGGGCAATCAAGCTTCAGGCAAAGGTTGGGGGTGATTTGGAAATTATCGCTCTAGCCGCCTTATTACATGATGTGGGTTGGGAAGAAGGTAGAGAGCACGGAGAAGTTGGCGCAGAGATAGCGGTGAATTATCTGGATAGTATAGGTGTTGACCCGGAGAAGATTGGTAGAATAGGAGAAATTATCCGACTACATGATGACAAGGACACGGAGGATGAATTATCGTTAGAGTGTCAAGTGGTTATGGATGCGGATTTGTTAGATGAGGTTGGAGCGGTTAGTGTTCTTTGGGATTCTATGGCAACTGCCTGTGAGCCGGAGGCGAATTACAAGAAAGCATATTATCGCATTAAGAACTTTTACAAGGGTAATAAGCCAAAGATTCGTCGTTGTAAAACGGATGTTGCTCGAATGGAATTTGATAAGAGAATGAAGCTTTTAGAGGATTTCTTATTCCAGTTGGAAAAGGAATTGTTCTAAGGCACAGAAACTATGAAAGATGCAATACCAATATGTAGTTAGGAGGA
>CAYTOQ010000150.1:0-4850 GCA_964439445.1 uncultured Clostridium sp.
GGAATCCCTTGTTTTCGGGCTTTTCAAGCTATCCAAGCGTTAACAAAGAGATAATTATTTTATCAGAGATTTCGACCCTCGAAAACGTATTGTTTTCGGGGGTTTTTGTATGGTGCAGTTTTCATTTGATTTATTTAAGAAATAATTAAATTGCGTACTTGTTTTACCTGTGTTACAATTTTTGTAAATGATTTTTCGAATAATACATAGATAGGTTAAGAGAAGTACAAAGGAGGGGTTGCAATGGAAAAATCGCGCGAGAAAAAACCGATTTCTTATGATACAATTTTTAAAATTATGAGGGGCGTAACGGTTGGTGCGGCGTCTGCTTTTCTGATTTTGAATGTGATTAAAAAGAATATGCCGGCAGTGATTGTAATCGGTTTGTGCTTGGTTTTATTTGTTGGTTCAAGCTTGGTGTTGAAAAAGAATAACGTAGCGGAGAGCAAGAGACAGTTTGTACTTGCTGTCAGCTTATGCTTTTTGGTGTTTATTATTTCTATGTTTAGTGGAGCTTCCTACAGTGATGATTTTTCCTTGTTTTTGGCAGTGATTGGTATGACAGGTCTGTATCTGGAACCGAAATTCACGAAAGTACAGATTGTGGTAATCGATATTTTACTTGTTATTATGTACTTTGTTCATCCGGAAAAGGCGGGAGAACGGTCGCAATTCATTCTTTGCTATGTAGTATTTACCTTGGCGGCAATCCTGTTTTACCAGACGATTAAGCGTGGTCGTGCATTTATTGAAATTGGGGAGGAGCGTGCAAGACAGTCAGAAGAATTGTTGTCCTCTATGCGACAGATGGGTGTGGAGCTGGAGAATGATTTTGAGTCGTCTTCTGTGCAGATTGAAGATAGTACAAAGGGATTGGAGAGAGGGTCGACAGCCATCGCTTGTGGCGCAAATGAAATGTCAAATAGCTGCAGCGAAGTGCACGACAAGATTTTGGTAACAGAGCAACAGATTGATGCATTGAATAAAGAGGTAAATGATTTTGAGAAGGCATTAAATGAAAATCAGACCAATATGGCATTGATGAATGAGCAGCTTCAGTCTGTAAGTGGTACAATCTATGAAGCCAACACAGTGTTCCAAAATATGAAACAACAGATGGCAGAAATTGCACGTGTTGCAGATGAGCTTAGTACAATTTCATTTAAGGTCACAATGCTTTCGTTAAATGCTTCGATTGAAGCGGCGCATGCAGGTGAGCAGGGTGCTGGTTTTGATGTAGTGGCATCGGAGATGAGAGAGTTATCTACCAGCAGTGATATGTTTTCAAAACAGGTTTCGGACGTTGTTACAGAGATGATAGAGAGTGTGGAAACAACCGCAAAACAGTTCGAGGATAGCAAGGACGCGATTGTGCAGTCTGAAATGGCGATGAAGGAATTACAGGAGAGCTTTGAAAAGCTTACGGAGCAGTTTGATACCCTTTATGGAAATATTGAAGAACAGAACTATAATGTACATCAGGTGGATGTTATTTTTGGAAATCTGCAGGGCCGGGTTTCAGAAATGCATCAGTATTCCGTGGAGAATCAGGGTGCAGTACGTGGTATTATGGAAGCACTAGATATTTATAAAGGGAATATTGACAGAGTGATTGATAATACGAAATCGGTGTGAGTGACATTTATATCGCATTTATGTTCATTTATAAGGATAATTTTATGAAATCGGATTCTAGAGATTTTCTAGAGTCCGATTTTTGTATGGTTTCGTTTTGCTGTCCTTTTTGGGTAGAACGTGATAAAATATGGCTTGTGCAACGAATTTTAACAAAAGTTGTCAAGAACCGTTAAAAGCGGTTGATAGACATTTACACAGGAAAAACATACAATGAGGGGGAGTAATAAGTTGATAAGCGATAACATTTCATTTTTAAGAAAATATCATAAGCTTTCACAGGAGGATATGGCTGAAAGGATTGGCGTATCCAGACAGACGATAGCGAAGTGGGAAAATGGAGACAGTATTCCAGATTTGGAAAATAGTAACCGAATTGCAGAGCTTTTTGATGTGTCCTTGGATGAGCTGGTGAATTACCAGACAGAGGAGGAGAACATTCCAATTGCACCCAAAGGAAGATATGCATTTGGTGCGGTTGTTATGGATGAGGAGGGAAGAATTACTCTTCCACAAAAGGCGCGAGATGTATTTAAACTCAAACAGGGTGACAAACTAATGTTACTTGGGGATGTGAAACAGGGACTGGCTCTTACAAAGATGAACTTTTTCACTAGTATATTTGAAAGTGTTATGGGTAAGGATGCTTCTGATAAGTAGATAACAGAAAAAATCTATTAGTGAGTGGATGTGCAGGCAACTTATTACAAGGGAAAAGGCAAAGGGTTCAATGATAAACTAGGAGGACGATAGGATGCCGCTAATAGGTAAGATTCAGATAACTTTAGGAATTGCTTTTGTAGTATATTGTGTGATTATGTACTTTGTGAAGAAACCGAAAACAAAGAAGAAGGGAATGCTGTTAATCAATAACGTACATGTCATTGACGGTAATGGTAATGTGGCAGCAGGGCTAAATGTATTGGTTAAGAATGACAGGTTTGAAAAGATTACCAGCCAGCCGATTGAGGTAAAAAATGTTGAAACCATCGATGGAACGGGCAAAGTATTAATGCCAGGTCTGATTGATTCCCATGTGCATATTCAGGGTCTAAATAATAAAAACGATGCAGACAGTGATGCGTTTTTGGAAAGTACAGTTCCCTCCATTTTTACAGAGAAGCTATTGCCGTATGGTATTACAACAATCAAGGAGCTTGGAGCACCGAGACATTTTATTTATAAGCTAAAAGAGCAGTTGAAAAATGGGACTATGGTTGGACCGGAAATGCTAGTGGTGGGTCCCAATATTACAGCCAAGGGCGGTCATCCCGCCATTACATTAGGTGGAAACAATCCTTGGATGCGCAAGGAATTGGCAGCAGAGGTATCCACAGAGGATGAGGCAAAGGCGATTGTGGAGGAGCTTGCCAAGGATAACATTGATTTCTTGAAAATTGTATATCAGGGTGGTGACTATCTCTATTATGGAGATACACTACAACTAGAAAAATTGGATAAAAAGCATATGCAGAGGATTATTGCAGAGGGTAAGAAAAGAGGACTTAAGGCATCTGCGCATGTGGCATATAAGGAAGATGTGAGAGATTTACTTGAAGCAGGGATTTATGGTATCGATCATGGAATTTTGGATGTACAGATTGACGAGGCGGATGACATCTTGAAGCGCTGGAAGGAAAAGGGCACATTTTTCGTGCCGACCGTGAATGCTATGACCTATGAAAGTGACCCAAACAGACTTCCTAATAGCATCCACAATTTGAAGGTAATTTACGATAGCGGAATAAAGGTTGCTATGGGTACGGATAATATGCTAGAGGCGATGACAGGAGAAGCGGTGCATAAGGAGTTAGAATTTTATGTGCAGGCGGGCTTGACTCCTATGCAGGCAATTGTCACGGCAACTCGTAACAGTGCAGAGTATCTTGGTATTTTAGAGCGCAAGGGTACCATTGAGGTTGGTAAGGAAGCAGACTTTATATTACTGAGCAAGAATCCTCTTGAGAATATTACCAATATCAGCAGCATTGAGAAGGTATATCAGAGAGGAAATAAGGTGTATCCGTATACAGAGAAGAAGAGCTTTGATGTTCCAGCGTATACGTTTTCTGAGTGTGAAATTGCATTTACTTATGCAGGTGAGAAGGATGCCAATAACCAAGCTAATGCAAGAACGTATGACCTAAGCCGTTTGGCTACAGAGTCTGTTATTGTGCATACAACGAAAAAGGATGGTGCTGTTTGGTCGACAGAGGAGTGCACCGTTCAGGACAACCTGTCATTGACAGCGTGGCATTATGTGCGACCAGAGGATGATACGGATTTTACGGCAGTGCTAGAGGATGGAAATATTGCCCTTAAGGGTAAGTTCCGCGGAAAAAATGTGGATAAGAGCTTTCATCTTGGCGAAGGACTTTGGTATCAGCTTGGCGAGATGAACTTAAGTGCTTTTGTGAAGTCGGATTTGCAAGATATTTGCTATTATTCCATTGGAACTGGCAATAACCGTGGAGCGATGACGTTAGGTGAATTTGCGGCGAAAAAAGTAGCAGAGGAATCCGTTGAAGTGAATGGTACAAATATGGATTGTATCCGCGTGGAGGTTGTGCTTACTATGTTTGCATTTGCGTGGACAGGAATTTATTGGTATGACAAGGAAACTGGCTTGTTTGTAAAGTCGGCGACAAAAGGTAAAGAGGATGAGGCGATTTTGTTGGTATAGCAACAAAAAGTTGCAGATAATGTTTAATTGTAATGTTTGGTTTCTTGACATAGTTTCTGGTAGTGTTTAAGATGATTGTAGTCGTACATAGGAGGATTATAATTATATGAAAAAGAGAATACTACTGTTAAGTGCAATGGCAATTATGATGCTATCATTTACTGGATGTGGAAAATCAGATGGTGTCGATGTAGAGTTGACAGAGGTTGGAGATGCGCCAATTAAGGTGATTAGCACCATTCAGGATGTGACAGGATTAGAGATGATGGAAGCGAAAGAAATAGTAGACGGAGCCCCAACAATGGTGGTGGAAGATGTGTCAGAAGAAGAGGCAGAAGATATCAAGGCCTCATTAGAAGAAGCTGGTGCGACGGTAACAATCAAATAGTATAGTTATATGGAGAAGCGGGAGAGAAGCTTGTGAGAATTTCTCTCTCTTTTCTTTTTGTTTTCTATATAAAACTTATGTGGAATGTGGTATATTAAAATGAGTGTGAATTAAATTGTCAATAGGTATTTTGCGTCGCAGGAT
>CAYTOQ010000151.1:0-4811 GCA_964439445.1 uncultured Clostridium sp.
AGAACATGATATAAATATATAACTCGATTATAGGGTATCAGATGTGTTTTTGCAATTGTATCCTTGTAAAAAGTCGAAAAATAGAATAGAGTGAAAGGGAATGTAAAAAGGATGGAATCTGCGAGATGAATATATGTAAAAATAATTTGAAGATATATTTGATTATAGCGCTTATAAATATACAGTTTTATGATGCATATAGCAGTGAATTATATAGCCGTATACAATCATTGTATATAGAAGAATTTTTGATATCAGGCGAAGGGATGCCGGTAAATGAAGCAATGGCGCATTTAAGTAAAATAATGCTCCCATGCTATCTTTTTATTATGCTTGCACCAGCATGCAGAACTTTAGCAGACCGGTTTGGAAGAAAGAAGCTACTAATGGTAAGTATAATAGGTATATTGCTTGGTAGTGGAATATGTGCATATTCTTCATCTATATACATATTTTTGTTTGGCAATATGATTCTCAATTTTTCTAATAGTTTGGATATTCAACAGTTCTACATTATAGAAGAAATCCCCAAAAAGCATCATGGAAAAATAAGAGGAGTAACGGGAGGAATTGCGGCACTTGCAGCGATTAGTATTCCTTTATTGAGAAGTGTTTTTGTAAAGGATATTTATGAGGGTTGGCGTAGTCTCTACTTAATTGTTATACTGGTGGGATTTGTGATGTTTGTGATGGCATGCTTTTTTCCGGAAACATCAGAGTATAAAGCAACAAGCAAAGCAACAACTGTAAGTATAAAACAACTGGTAAAGGACTATAAACAAATATGGTTTGAAAAGAAATTACATTTATTATTACTTTTTGTATATGGAATTGCTACTGCAGGGATTACATTTTACAATGAGCCGCTACTATCTTTTGCAGGGTTTTCAGAAAGCTTGGTTGAGAAAATTTTAGTTATACAGCCGATTGTATGTTGCGTTGTATTAATGATGGGTGGTCGGATGGCTGACCGTTATGGATGGAAAAGAGTTATAGTTGGTATGATAATTATTGCAATGCTTGGATGTATAGGATTTATCTGCTTCAGAGGTAATACAGAGTTATGGTTTTTGGTTGGTTTGTGTTATGGAATTATGCTTGGTGGCTATTGGAGTGCATACCATTTGTTGGAGTTATTGTTGATAAGAGATAGTGATGTGCATAGAAGAGGAGAACAGTCGGCTATCCTTACCTATATTAACGGAACAGGAAATGCCATTGGCATTGGATTGTTTACCATTCTTCTTCAGATGATATCGATGTATTCCATAAAGCTTATTTTGGTAATACCTACTTTGTTAGCAACCATATTACTTTTAAGAAAAACGAATATAAAAGAATGTTAATCTAAGTTTCTAATTGCCCGAATGAAAGTCTTTTTCTTCCAGTTAGCAAGGATAAAGACTTCAATTATGATGTTTGATAGAATGGTTATTCCAAGTATCGGAAGTGCTAATATATACAATTTGCAATGCCATACAAGAATGCAGAAAAAGATACCAAAGAGTAACCATGTCATAGGAATTAACCAAGGTCGCAATGTTGGTATTCTGTGAATAAATAGCATACGGTCAGACTCGGGCCATATGGTTTCTAATTGTAGACCTTTATCAATATATTCCATACTGTGAGAGAAGATTCCTCTTGCGACATCCACTTCTTTGATTTTTCCTTGTGACTGTAAATGTAGAAAGGTTCTTTCGGTATAAGAGATGTCCTGGTCGGTAAATGAACTGACAAATGCAAGCTGCGCAAGCGACATATAATTGGAATTGGTCCCAAGCAATGAAATGATATTGATAATAGACAGAATAATTAAAAAAAGCACAATAAATGGTGCAAAGAACGTATCAGAGGGTACGCGAAGGTAGGTATACATTTCTGGTACGAGCTGGTAAAGTATTGCAATACAAAAGATGAAAACATTAAAACACATAAGGACTATGGTAGTTACAATAATAAAGTTATAGATTCGGTTATATGTCATAGAAAAGATATGTCTAAAACAAGCAGAGGAATGAACGTGAGCAGTTGTGTAGTAATACTCATGATTTGGGTCAAATCCTGTGATTTCATATTCTCGACGATATATTTTTGCCATACCTCGTAACGGGTCTGGTTTTTCACTTTCTTTCAGTGTTAAAGAATCATAATGGCAGCTATAGTGTATTTCATTGAAGCGTCGGTCTACAAAAATGGATAAAAGACATGTTAAACAGGTTCCTGCCAACATAAACGGAAAGCTTTTGGTCAGGATAGAAAGAATGAGACATAGAGCAAGACCGACAGCCGTAGCGGTACGAATTTTGAGTCGGAAATTTTCTCTCTCTATGTGGGCATGTGTCGTGATTTTATAGGGGTTAATCTGGAGAGTTTCATAATTCTTAGTATTCTTTAAAAGCTCAGAAATATCTTCATTTAAGTCAAAATTATCATAGTAAGTTTGAAGAAGACTATATTTCTTTGCGATATTCATGTGTCCGAAGCGTGCACCCAGTAACAGTGTAGATAGTATAAGTAATACAATACAAGAAGATACAGAGGACAAAGGAGATTTCATAATATTGTCTGGTAGAATAAATGGCAACACAAAATAAGCTAATTGGAGAGAATTAGCAATGATTAGAAGAACGGTGACACAGGTTAAATGTCGACGCTTCTTTTGTAAATATCTGCTGATGGTATGACGTGTAGCAGTGTTGG
Source organism: uncultured Clostridium sp. (assembly GCA_964439445.1). Lineage (GTDB taxonomy): Bacteria > Bacillota > Clostridia > Lachnospirales > Lachnospiraceae > CAG-590. The sequence goes on from CAYTOQ010000151.1 coordinate 2,704, forward strand.
TTAGATGAAAACTGGAATACTCCGAAGCGTTGATTTTTAAATAGGCCTCGTATTTATCATAAGCCAGTTGTGCATTAAACATAGAAAATATAACAATCCAAGTTATGTATTGATATGGTTGATGGCAGATTAATTGTAATTTGGTTCGCAATTCTTCTTCGGAAGCCAAGCTACTTTCTATGAAATTATTAATTTTTGATGCTTTTTCGGAATCATTCAGGGATGCTTTTTGAATAAGCTGTTGATAGTAGTTATACATTTGGTTGATATCTATGCTATCACAAAAGCACAAAGTAGGATAGCGGTTGCTATTTTCCCTCGGTCGCATTAACTCTGTAAATGCGTTTCTTATGTTAGCTTCACCCTGGTAGGAATATTCGATATTGGCTAGATAAAACTCAATCTCATTATCTTGAAAGGTTTGATTTAGATACAAAGAAGGGTATACTAATTCCTTAATCACTGTATTCACACGATATGTTCCATTTGCATTTTTTTCATAATGTAAGTCTAATAAATTCTCTAATGTTAGAAAAATATCTCTTAGAATCATAAAATAACCCCTCATTTAGTGTAAGTTATAACAGTATATCACAGATGCAATTATTATGGAAGATTTCTGATTGCTTAAAAAAATGTGTTGAGATTGCCGCACTTTGCAAGCCAGTGCGGTAAAGATATTGTTATTTTTTGCCTGTTCTCTTAGGGTAGGAGTAAGAGATTCGAATTTCAAAAAGTATTATTGAGTGTTTTTATCAAGGGTGGAATTTGTCAAAAAATTTGCAACAATATTTTGTAAATGACAGATTTTGTCTATGGTGATTTGTTATACTGGACACACTTTAATGGCTAAAATGAGAATTTAAATGCAAAGGTAAAAGAAGACAATGGATAAGAAGGTAGAAAGAATTATTAAAATGTATAGTCATTTGTTGGAGGGGAAAGTCATCAAAAAGCAAATCGAAGCTGAACGCTTTGGGGTTAATCAAAGGACGATACAAAGGGATATTAATGATATAAGGACATACTTTGCCAATGATATGGATGTAGATAGACAAGTGATTTATGACCGACATAAAAGGGGATATGTTTTGATTGGAAACAGAGATGAATTACTTACCAGTCAGGATGTTTTAATGATATGTAAGGTTTTTTTGGGAAGCAGTGCACTTGTTAAATATGAGATGCTTTCAATGGTAGATAAATTGATACAATGCTGTGTGCCCTATGACGAACAAAAGAAAATAATTACATTGGTAGCAAATGAGAAATTTCATTATATAGAGCCTCAACACGATAAAGAGTTAAAAGCTATGGTGTGGGACATTGCGGAAGCGGTGTATTATCAAAAGCTGATTCGTATTGTTTATAAGAAGGAAAATAGAGAAGAGGTGTTGAGCCGTATTATACAACCAGCAGGAATTATGTTCTCAAAGGGAAGGTTCTATTTGACGGCTTATCTTTCGTATGAGGACAACAGCGAGAGGGAAAAACAAATCAATCAGGAGACGAAAAATGTTCCATCAATTTATCGTATTGATGGTATTGTGCAATACGAGGTATTAGAGGAGCATTTTCATATTCCATATAAAAATCGGTTTGAGGAGGGGGAGTTCAGAAAAAGCATTGATCTTGAAATTGCAGCGGGATGGGAGGAAGACCTACAACAATAGAAAAGCTATAGTGATTGGTCTTCATCGGACGGTATGAATACTGCAATATCTTCAAGGTCACAATTCAATATACGGCATAAATCATTGAGAGTAGTAGTGTTCAATGGTTTATTCTTTCTTAATTTGTCTATTGTAGCACTAGAAATATGATGATGGTTAATCAAAGTATAGGTGGTTTCTGTAGATTCTTTTAAGGTTTTCCAAAAGGGACTGTATTCAATCATAATCGCACCTCCGAAAGTAGATTGTTTAATATCTGCAACGCAAGGTTTTACTAGGGATATCACTAGAATAGTATGTGGTCGTTTGCTTGACTATAGTCACTAAAACGACTATAATTTGAAGTGAATGTGTTATTTGGGCGAAAATGCTGGAAAATATCGAGAGTGACAGATTCTGTCTAGGTGGATTTGGTAGAATTAAAAATGGGTATTT
>CAYTOQ010000152.1:0-4664 GCA_964439445.1 uncultured Clostridium sp.
GAGCCGAGGAAGAAGCAAGACGTAAGGCGGAGGAAGAGGAAGCAAGACGTAGAGCCGAGGAAGAGGCAAGACGTAAGGCAGAGGAAGCAGCTAAGGCTGCGGCACAGGCATCAAGCAATGGATATGCATTACCAGTAGGAGCAGAACAATTCTTAGGTAAGTATTTATCAGTTAATGCAATCAATGATCAGATTGCCAACACAATGAAATATATTAGTGAGAATCCAAGCGAACCTAGAAATATTGTTATTCTTGGACAATATGGATTTGGTACGACAACAATTGCTGAGGATTTTGCTAGAACCTTTTATGCAATGGGATTATGCAAAACAAAAACTATTGCAAAAATCAAAGCTGGTGCATTGAATAGAGCGAATATCAGTGATGCGATAAGTAAATTGCAAGGTGGTTGCTTGGTGGTGGAAAATGCTGGTGTCATTTCAAATGAGAAATTAGATGAAATTTATCAAATTGTAAGTGATGCCAATAACGACGTTGTTGTTATTATGACAGGACAGATTGAAACGTTATCTAGAATTTTTAAGGATAATGTTGTAATATCAACGCAGTTTAAGCATTTAATTCAGGTACATAGAATTACAGATATGGATGTATTCACAATTGCTAAGAATCATGCTACACAATCAGGATATTCTTGTGATGCAAGTGCTGAAAACAACCTTCGTAGAAGAATGCAGGAGGTTGAGAGCGGAAACTTGGATCGTGTATTGAAAATTGTAGATAATGCGGTTTCAAAAGCTCACAATCGTGAAATGACATCTGGTGATCAGGAGCATCGCTTGTTGCCAGCCGATTTCGAATAATTAAAAACGTATAGTTACAGAGAGAAATAATGGATCATATATTCATTATTTCTCTTTTTCTTATAAGAAAAATATAGAAATAATAAAAAAGTATTTGTATTTTCTCTGTTTTTTGGTATTATGTAAATAACTGACTTATAATGAATATTAGATTTAAGATATAGGATATATTAGCGGAGGATAATACGTTATGTTTGATATGGATATAGGAATCGACTTGGGAACAGCTAATGTCCTTGTATATGTAAAGGGCAAGGGTATTGTTATTAATCAGCCATCTGTGGTTGCTTTTGAAAAGCGTTCTAAGAAATTGATTGCAATTGGAAATAAAGCAAAGGCGATGATGGGAAAAGCACCAGACAATATTGAGGTTATTCGCCCGTTGAAACAAGGCGTTATTTCGGATTATATGGTGACGGAGAGAATGTTAAAAACATTTATTGAAACTGCAATGCAGAAGAAGAGAATGTTTAGTCGTCCAAGAATTTGTGTTTGTGTTCCGAGTGGAGTGACAGAACTTGAAAAACGTGGCGTTGAAGATGCGGTGTATCATTCTGGAGCTAAGAATGTAGAAATTATGGAAGAGCCAATTGCTGCAGCGATTGGTGCGGATATAGATATTTCTTTGCCTAGAGGTAATATGATTGTAGATATTGGTGGTGGTACAACGGATGTGGCTGTTATATCATTAGGCGGAATTGTTGTCAGCAATTCTTTGAAATTAGCTGGTGATGATTATAACGAAGCTATGATAAAGTATATTCGTAGAACTTATAATCTGTTGATTGGTGAGCCAACTGCTGAATCTATCAAGATGAAAATTGGTAGTGTATATCCAAGAGAAGAGCCAGTATCAATGGAAGTTAAAGGTAGAGATTTGATGACAGGTTTTCCTGCGCGGATTGTTGTGTCTTCGGAAGAGACTATTGAAGCATTTGCGGAAGTGACTGCGCAGATTTTGGATACGATTCATAATGTATTAGAAATTTCACCACCTGAGTTAGTGGCAGATATTGCGGAGCATGGTATCGTCTTGACTGGTGGAGGCAGTTTGATGCATGGTATGGATAAGTTAGTTGAGGAAAGTACTGGTATTCACGCTTATGTTGCAACAACTGCACTCGAAGCAGTTGTAGTAGGTGCGGGACGTTCTGTAAACTATATTGGAAAATAAGATATGAGCTGAACAAACAGCAGTAAGAATAACAAAGCGCTGATTGGAACCATTTATATAATTGAATGGTAGAATTGGCGCTTTATCTTTTGATGAGAGGAATTGTGTATGGGATTTTTACCAATTAGCAAAGAAGAAATGCAGCAATTGGGCTGGGAAAAGCCGGATTTTGTTTTTGTTACTGGTGATGCATATGTGGATCATCCGTCATTTGGCACAGCTATTATAAGCAGAGTGCTTGAGGCAAATGGATATAAGGTTGCTATTATTTCTCAACCGGATTGGAAGGATGAAAAGAGTGTTACTATTTTTGGGGAACCGAGATTAGGCTTTTTGGTTAATGCAGGTAACATGGATTCAATGGTCAATCATTATACTGTTTCAAAAAAACGAAGAGATAGCGATGCGTACACACCAGGGGGTGAGGCAGGTAAACGACCAGATTATGCAACGGTAGTGTATTGTAATTTAATCAAACGGACTTATAAAAATGTTCCCATTATCATTGGTGGAATTGAGGCGAGTCTTAGAAGGTTGGCACATTATGATTATTGGTCTGATAAGCTGAAAAAGTCTATTTTAATAGATTCAGGAGCAGATTTGCTAACCTATGGAATGGGTGAGCATGCAATGGTAGAAGTTGCAGACGCATTGGCGAGTGGCTTGGATATCAAGGATATTACTTTTGTTGCGGGAACGGTATATAAGACTAGAGAAATCGATGGGGTATATGATGGTATTGAGCTACCAAGCTTTCAAAAACTGCAAGAGGATAAGCTGGGATATGCAAGGAGCTTTCGTATTCAATATCAGAATACAGATCCGTTTACGGCAAAAGCATTGATTGAATGTTATGGTGAAAAACGTTATATTGTACAGAATCCACCGGCAAAACCGTTAACTATGCAGGAAATGGATGATGTCTATGAGTTGCCATATATGAGAAATTATCATCCGTCCTATGAGAAGGATGGTGGTGTACCGGCTGTTTCGGAAATTAAATTTTCTTTGACAAGTAATCGTGGTTGTTTTGGTGGATGTAGCTTTTGTGCATTGACCTTTCATCAAGGAAGAATTCTACAGTGTCGAAGTCATGAGTCGTTGTTAAAGGAAGCGGAGCTTATGACGAAGGAACCGGATTTTAAGGGGTATATCCATGATGTGGGGGGACCGACAGCTAATTTTAGAAAACCATCCTGTGAGAAACAAATGACAAAAGGTGTGTGCACCAATAAGCAATGTCTATTTCCGTCTCCGTGTAAAAATATGAAAGTAAATCATTTGGATTATATTGAATTGTTACGAAAATTGAGAAATATTCCGGGTGTGAAAAAAGTATTTATTCGTTCAGGAATTCGATTTGATTATGTTTTGGCAGATACAGAGGATGGTTTTATGAAGGAACTTTGTAAGCATCATATCAGTGGACAACTGCGTGTCGCGCCAGAGCATGTAGCGGATAAGGTATTACACTTGATGGGTAAGCCTGGCAATTCAGTTTATCAAAGGTTTGTTGATAAATTTTATCAAGTTAACAGAAGGCTTGGAATGGACCAATATCTTGTTCCGTATCTGATGTCTTCTCATCCGGGTTCGGGATTAAAGGAAGCGGTAATATTAGCCGAGTATATTAGAGATTTGGGATATATGCCGGAGCAGGTGCAAGATTTTTATCCGACTCCATCTACGATATCCACTTGTATGTACTTCACGGGTGTAGATCCTCGGACGATGGAAAAGGTGTATGTTCCAAAGAGTCCTCATGAAAAAGCGATGCAGAGGGCTTTGATACAATACAAGCGTCCGGAAAATTACGAATTAGTGAAAGAAGCGTTAATAAAAGCAGGAAGACAGGATTTGATTGGATTTGGCAAAGAATGTTTAGTTCCTCCTAGAAAAATACAAAAGGAAGAATGGAACGGAAAGCATGATAAGAAAAATCCTTCTAAACAATCGATGAAAGCTTTGTCAAAGGATAAATGTAATGTAAAGAGCAAGAAACATAAAAATGAAAGAAGCACAGATATCAAGAGTAGTAAATCAAATATGAATCTTAGCAGGAATACACAAAGAAAAACACGTAGAAATGTTCATGAAAAGAAAAAGTAATATGTAGGTTCAAATAATTGAGAAAAATGTTCAAAAAAAAGAACAAAAAATAGGTATAAAATAAGCTTTCTGTCTTTGATATTTGGTTGCAACCTGCTATAAATTATGGTATCATATTAGCAAATTGTGTGGTGAATGGAATGCCGTAGAGTTTAGGATAATATAAGCTTTCATCTCAACCACCAAAATATATAAACGGAGGATGTTTATTATGTCAAAGAAAGTTGTTTTAGCTGGCGCTTGTCGTACAGCAATCGGAACTATGGGAGGAACATTAAGTACAACTCCTGCAGCCGAGTTAGGTTCAATTGTAATTAAGGAAGCATTGGAGAGAGCTGGTGTTCCTGCAGAGAAGGTTGACCATGTATATATGGGTTGTGTTATTCAGGCTGGTCTTGGCCAGAATGTAGCACGTCAGGCTTCTATTAAGGCTGGTTTGCCAATTGAGACTCCAGCAGTTACAGTTAATGTTGTTTGTGGTTCTGGTTTGAACTGTGTGAATATGGCAGCTCAGATGATTCAGGCAGGAGATGCTGATATCGTTGTAGCTGGTGGTA
>CAYTOQ010000153.1:0-4489 GCA_964439445.1 uncultured Clostridium sp.
GTGCAGTAATGCATGTAGCTGACAAGTACTAATAGGTCGAAGGCTTAACTAGAAAGTTTGCTTAGATATGTTGAAGATGAAAAGATAAAAATGCAATTCACTTTGTATGGAGTTCTGAAGGTACATTTTATATGTATCGATAATCCCCGATAGCTCAATGGTAGAGCACACGGCTGTTAACCGTGGTGTTGCAGGTTCGAGCCCCGCTCGGGGAGTTTATATGGCCCCATGGTCAAGCGGTTAAGACATCGCCCTTTCACGGCGGTAACACGGGTTCGATTCCCGTTGGGGTCACTGAGAAGAACATACTTCTTAGATGCCGATATGGCTCAATTGGCAGAGCAGCTGATTTGTAATCAGCAGGTTGAGGGTTCGAGTCCCCCTATCGGCTTGACAACATGAAAGTGTTGTGATACAATCGTCGTTGTGTGAAAAACGACAAGAATATATCTGGTGATATTACTAGATACAATTTGGATGGATTCCCGAGTGGCCAAAGGGGACAGACTGTAAATCTGCTGCATATTGCTTCGGTGGTTCGAATCCACCTCCATCCATTTAATAACTTAATATCGCGGGGTGGAGCAGTCTGGAAGCTCGCCGGGCTCATAACCCGGAGGTCATAGGTTCAAATCCTGTCCCCGCTACTCGATACTTATTTTAATAAGCATCATGCCCAGATAGCTCAGTTGGTAGAGCAGAGGACTGAAAATCCTCGTGTCGCTGGTTCGATTCCGGCTCTGGGCACTTTTTATTACCTTGAGAATTTATTCTCGAGGTTTTTTCTTTATATAATTCTATATTTGTGATAGAATATTAGTTAAATGTTGGGATACAGAAATTAAAAAGAGATATTATACAAAGGGGGATACAGTATGTTGAATTTTCATATGGAATTAACGGCTTTAATTATAGGAATTTTGCTTTGTATTGCATGTACAGGCGAGCGTAAATGTATTGATTTGAAAGGAAAAATATATGTCAATTTAGTTCAGATTACAACCATTGCGCTGGCAGGGAATATCGGTGCATATTTTATTATTCATAATAATATTTTGAGCATGATAGCTTTTGCAGAAATTCTTGTGTGTGTCAGTTTTATCTTGATGATTTGGTTTTGTATGCATTTGAATTTGTATTTGTTAGAGACGATTCATAGAAAGAATCATATTGATTATGGGACATATATTGCTATGAGTTTGCCTTTGTGTGTAGAGGTAATAATTATTATAATGAATTATAGCAATCATAATTTATTTGAGATTTTACAGATTGATAACAAAATAGAGATTGTTTTTAATTCATGGTATCCGATGCTGTATATTCTAATGGTATGTTCTTTGATTATTTATATTGCGAATCTTGTGAAATATCGCAACATCTTAAGAGAGAAAAGACAGTATGTATTGTTTGGTATACCTGTTATATTGTTGATATGTTATAATTTGCAATATCATTATAAAAATATTGCGATATTAGGTTTTTGCTATAGTATGACGCTATTGTTGCTTTTCATATATAGTTATCATCATAATGTGAAAAGAGATGGGCTGACCAGATTACCGGATGGAATTGCATTTAAGCAAATGTTAGATTTTCGAATTGGACAGAAGCAACCTATGACAATTGCAATGATTACATTGGATGATTTTAAGCAGGTGAATCGTGAGTATGGTTATTATAATGGTAATCAATATTTGAAGTTGATTGCTACTTTTCTTAAGGAGAAGTCACCGAAACAATGTATTACTCGATATAGTGGAGATAAGTTTGCAATTGTATTTGATGAAAAGAATAGCCAGGATATCAAACAGTGGTGTGATAGTATTTTAGAGCGGTTTCAACAGCCATGGGAGCTTGGAAAATTAAGACACAAATTATCTGTGTGTATATCTATTGTGGAGTATCCGAATATGGCTGAGTCTTCTGTGGAAATACTCGACTTATTGGAATTTATAAATACTTATGGCAAACAGAACAAGAGAAATCAATATGTTATATGTAATGATGAATTCAAGAATGCAATGAAAAGAAGAATTCGGATTGCGTCACTTTTAAACGAGATTGTAAGAGATGGTGCGATGGAGGTTGAGTATCAACCGATATTAGATGTGTCTGAAAATGTGTATAATCGCGCAGAAGCTTCATTTAAACTAGAAGATGAAGAATTAGGCACTGTGTCACCTGCGGAGTATTTTTCAATTGCTGAGGAGAATGGTTACATCATTGATCTTGGATATATATTATTAGATAATGCGTGTCAATATATCCGTAAATTGCAGGAGTTGGGAGAGAATGTACCTATTATTTCTATGAATTTTTTCCGTCAACAAATTGTTGCAGAGGATGTAGAGCAGAGAATAGTAGCTATTTTGGATAAGCACAAGGTATCACCTGAACAGTTGGCCTTTGAACTGCCTGAATCCGTATTTGCATTGCAGTATGATGAAATTAAGGAACAAATGACCAAGCTACATAATATGGGTTGTCGTTTCTATTTAGATGGCTTTGGGAAAGCATTTTTGGATTTGCCGCAGTTGATGGATTTGCCATTTGAGGTCATTAAAATTAATAAGACGATGCTACACGAGGCCGATCAAAATGATGCTTTTTATCTCTTGGTAAGTGCTATGATTGCTATTTTTGAAGAGAATGGAAAGTTGATTTTGGGTGAAGGTATTGAGAGTCAGCATTTAAAGGAAATGGCTGATTTGTTGTTTATGGATTATCTGCAAGGGCATTACATATGTGCACCGATGAAGGAAGAGGAAGCAGGAGAGGAATTCAAGCGAACGCAGATTATAGAAGGTGTGCCAAGTATGGAAGAGCTGTTGGCAGAAATGAATATTGGAGTAGACAGTTGAAATGAATTTTGAAGTTGGACAGGTAATCAAATTAAAAAAGCAGCATCCTTGTGGTAGTAATACGTGGGAAATTATTCGTGTAGGTGCAGATTTTCGTCTGCGTTGTCAGGGATGCAGCCACCAGGTTATGTTGGCAAGAAAACTGGTGGAAAAGAATTTTAAAGGTTTTGTTGAAAGTATTTGACTTGTTGTGTCGGATTGTGATATAATCTCATTCTGTGGTGTATAACACATTTTTCCTTGTTCTTCCATTACATAGGAAGGGCCAGAGACCATAAGGAGGTGCATAAGACATGAACAAGTATGAATTAGCGTTAATTGTCAGTGCAAAAATCGAAGACGACGCTAGAACTGCTGCTGTTGAGAAAGCAAAAGAGTTAATTGCTAAGTTTGGCGGTAATGTTACTAACGTTGAGGATGCTGGTAAGAAGAGATTAGCTTACGAGATCCAGAAGATGAAAGAAGGATTTTACTACTTCATCCAGTTCGATGCGGAATCTGATGTTCCTGCACAGGTAGAAGCTCAAGTTCGTATTATGGAGCCAGTCATCAGATACCTATGCGTTAGACAGGACGCGTAACGAATAGGAGGAATCCAGATATGAATAAAGTAATTTTGATGGGACGCTTAACTAGAGATCCTGAAGTTCGCTATTCTAATGGTGAGAACAATTTAGCCATTGCGAGATATACATTAGCAGTTGATCGTAGATTTAATAAGACGAATGAACAGAGTGCAGATTTTATTTCTTGTGTAGCATTTGGGCGTAGTGCTGAATTTGCTGAGAAGTGGTTAAAACAGGGTACAAAGATTTGTATTAGCGGTCGTATTCAGACCGGAAGTTACACCAACAAAGATGGTGTAAAGGTATACACAACTGAGGTTGTTGTTGAGGATCAGGAATTTGCTGAGAGCAAGAATGCAGCACAGTCAGGTGGCGGTGCAGATTTTGCTGGTGGCAGTCGTCCAACTCCTAGCGCAGCAAGCGGTGATGGTTTTATGAGTATACCAGATGGCATTGAAGATGAGCTCCCATTCCAGTAAAATAGGAGGAAATGAAAATGGCATATAACAAAGAGAATAAGCCAGAGCGCGGCGATGCTCCAATGAAGAGAAGAACAATTCGTAGAAGAAAAAAAGTATGTGTTTTTTGTTCTGAAGAGAATAACTTAATCGATTACAAAGATGTGAATAAGTTAAAGAGATATATCTCTGAGAGAGGTAAGATTCTTCCTAGAAGAATTACCGGTAACTGTGCTAAGCACCAGAGAGCTTTAACAGTTGCAATTAAGAGAGCACGTCATATCGCATTAATGCCTTACGTAGTAGACTAAGATATGTAAGCTTATGATTGCCACTGTGAAAATACAGTGGCAATCTTTTACTTAAATTAAGCAGCGAGCAATATTTATTGTTTGAATATGCTTCCCTAGCTCAGTTGGTAGAGCAACTCATTCGTAATGAGTAGGTCGTGGGTTCGAGTCCCATGGGGAGCTTTGAGTTGAAAGTCACAAACCCTTGTGTTTGCAAGGATTTGTGGCTTTTTATTTATGACATTTTTGGTAAAACGGGGAAAAGCTAAAGATTTCCTGGTTTTTTATGTGTCTCAAAAATAATTATAATC
>CAYTOQ010000154.1:0-4482 GCA_964439445.1 uncultured Clostridium sp.
GCAGCATTTTTATTTACCGGCGAGGATGTGTTTAAAGAAATCAAAGACTTAAGTGGTGGCGAGCGGGGACGTGTGAGCCTTGCAAAGCTTATGCTTAGTAACGCTAACTTCTTAATCCTCGACGAGCCTACCAACCACTTGGACATCACTTCCAAAGAGATTTTGGAAAATGCGTTGAAAAATTACAGTGGAACCATACTATATGTTTCCCACGACCGTTATTTTATCAATCAGACAGCAACCAGAATCTTGGATTTGCATAATGGTGACATCACTTCCTATATTGGTAACTACGATTACTATATTGAACAACAGCTCGTATCCACTTCTAAAGCAGAAGAAAAAACAGTTGTGATAAAGGAAGAAACGGAAACCAAAAAAGACTGGAAGCGTTCCAAAGAAGAACAGGCAAAGGAACGCAAACGCCAGAATGATATCAAAAAGACGGAAGCGCGAATTGAAGAATTAGAGCAGCTACTCTCTGACCTTAATGATGAAATGTCTCTACCTGAAAATGCAACCAACTCTGCAAAGCTTAACGAGATTGCCAAGAAGCAGGCAGTTGCAAATGAGGAACTGGAGCAGCTTTATGAGTTGTGGGAGGAACTTTCTGAGGAATAATTTCCTTCACTCAATCAAAACGGATTCCCAAGCCTTTGTGTCACTAATCAAATGTGACACATTAGAGTAGCGCAAGCGCTTCTCCAATAAGGCAGTGAAAAAAAACTTAACCATTCCTGAATGGATGAATGATGAGGCTACTAAGCTTGGAATCAACTTTTCTCAGTTGCTACAGGAAGCACTGATGCAAAAATTGAACTTATAAAGAACATAACGATTACTGACACATATAATGAATCTATATCCCAAAGAAAAAGGATAGCATTATGGTACACATTGAAACGCGTATACCAACACCACTATCCTTTTTCAAATCTAATTCGATTTTACTCAAACACAATTTCCTTGTGATATGCACATCGCTCCAACAGAAGTTCTTTATAGGTTCTGCCGTCATCTGTCAGTGCACCTGGCTCTTTCCACTTATCACCCTTTAATTCATCCATCCATGCATAATAGTCGATTAGGAAAATGTCCACCTTGGAAACATCTCTATCATTAATTGCTACGGTATTAATCACACCACTATTCCCTCCAGACTCCATCAAACGACCATCTGCATCCAGCATAACCGGACAATAATCAATACACTTTGATTCATCTTCATATGCATCATACATGGTAATCTCAAAGCGGTCTTTTACAATCTTTTCAAAACCAATTCCTAATTCATTATAGTCATTGAGTTCCACCACCTGTGTCATGGAATTATCCATAGTAATATCCAACTCAAAATCCCACGTACCTTTATATGACACAGATTGACCATCGTACAAATCTGGATGCTCGTTCTCATATTGTGTCATATATTGCTCCCATTCCTCATCCGACATTGCAGTTAATTCCTCCACTGATTTACCATAATCAATCGGCTCCGGATTCAACAAATCACCTATAATATCTGAAATGGTCAAATGAAGTGTAAAGTTTTCAGGAATCACTACATCCTTCACATATTTTTCTATTACTCCCACATCTGTCATAATTCCTTTATTTGCATTTTCTTCCATTACCTTATCTAAATCAGTGGCATCAATTGCTCTATCATTCAGATCAAAACGCATGACACCTGCATATGTATATTCATCCACTTTTTCACCTTGAAGATAGATCAAGTCTCCTTTTTCAGTTGGGGTAAAGCTATACTCCTCTGATGTATGACAATAGAAATCATATACCTCTGGCAGTACTCCCTCCGACTTTAGTTGCACTGTAATATATAACGCCTGCGTATTACAATACACCTCAGACAAAGTCACAGTCATTCCATCCACTGTCTTCGTATATTCTGAAACCTCATCCATTTTTTCTGCATTTTCTGCATTGTCTAATTCAGCACCTACTGTTTCTGTCTCTAGCGGTGTACCCACTTCACTATAATCACCTGGATACGCAAAATTATCCATCCTCTCAAAAATGTGACCTATAAATGGTAACCCTGCCGCAATAGATGGATTGCTAATGCAGACAAATGCACATACTACAAATGTCGCTGCAACAGCACCTCCCTTAATAACCCACGACTTTGCTCTGCTTCGTCTGTGTTGGGTATAGACTTGTTGTAAACTGTTCTCTACCACCTGATCTAATTTCTCTGATACTGGTATATTCTGAAATTCCATCTTCATATAAATCTTCCTCCATCAACAAATGTTTTAACTCTTCCCTTGCCCGGCTAAGATATGCTTTTACAGAACCTACTGGTATGTCCATGACATAGGCAATTTCACTGACCTTCAACTCATCAAAGTACTTCAATATAATGACTGTTCGATATTTTTCTGAAAGCAGGTCAATGGCTTGGTACAAATCCATCCTCTCTTCACTAGATACAGCTTCTTCTGGCATTGCAATATGTAGGTTTTCAATGTTATCTCCACCTAATTCCTTGCGATAATAATCGTTAATCGCATTATATAGAATTCTGGTAATCCACGTTTTGAAGTACTTTGCTTCCTTCAAATTCCGTATAGACTGAAACCCCTTTAATATGCAATCGCCAACCACATCTAATGCAATATCTTCATTCTTGGTAGATAACATTGCTGTCTTGTACAAATATTCTTTATAGTGTTCTATGAGCTTACCATAGCTTTCCGCGTGACCACGTATTGCTTTCTTGGTGATCTTAATTATCATTTTGTCATCTAACAACTATCGCACCTCTTTTCCATGAGTGTTCCGGAACTCTCTCATTTGATTATACACTGATTAGACGTAAAGATAGAGAAAAAGGTTACAAAAAAAAATCAGGACCACCAACCTCGCTTAGCTAGTAATCCTGATACAATTCCAACGATTTACTGCAATACTACTTCTTCTACAATCTCCTTCAAGTTATAAGTAACTGTTTTATCCTTAAATTGAAATGTCACTTCATAACTTTCATCAAATGGCTCTGTTAAACTGCTAATCAAGCTTACTGATTTCGGATCTTTTCCTACATCATCAAAAGGTAATTTGTAGACACTATACAACGTGTACACAGAATTATTATTTACTTTTCCATCTTTCGAGTGATATTCATCTCGGAAGCGTAAAACTTCCCCATCTACTAATGTAACATAAAATGCCACCTCGTATGTATCTGTTTTCTTACCATCCTCTACTGATTCACCCTTATAGACCTGATAGATTATCATAACATCATCGCTACTTACTGGTACAACTCCGACAAAAAATACTACAAACAATATCACACTCACAATTGCCCCCATTATACCTGCCACTATCACTTTTCGATTAAATACCCTTTTGACTTTTTTCAATTCTTTAATTTCCCTATCCTGTTCTTGCAATTGTTCCGTGTCTAGATTCCCACTCATTTTTTCATAAATCATCTTACAATCTTCACATTGCTTAAAGTGCCGTTCTAGCATCTCCACACTGTCAACAGATGCCATCCCATCACAATATACTGGCAACAAATCCTTAATTATGTTACAACTTAAATCCTTTTTTGATCCCATACTCACATACCTCCAAGCTTCTACATCTCTTTCAATTTCTGTTTTGCTCGAAAAAAAGTTACTCTTGCCCAGCTTTCACTTTTTCCCATAACTTCACCAATTTCTTTAAAAGAAAGTGCTTCTGTAGCCCTGAGCAAAATCACCTCTTTTTCTTGTTCTGGCAGACGGTGCAATTTTTTCATCGTATCCATCACTGTTTCTTTATCCTGGTATTGCTCTTCTGGTGTTTTCTGCTCCGAAATCAGATTTTCATCTACTTCCACCTCTGATAATTTCTCTCTTCTTCGCAACTCACGCAACCACATATGCTTACCAATTTGACACAACCAAGTAGACATTTTACAGCTTCCATCAAAACGGTCAGCACTTTTAATCGCCTGATAAAATGTTTCTTGTGTTAATTCTTCTGCCAAATCTGCATTTTTACAGAGAACCAGCAAATATCGATATACCAATTGTCCATATTTTTCAAAAATATCTTCTGTTTGAATGGTTCTCCCTCCTTCATCATCTTTTGAACGTTCATATATATATCACACAAAAAAGGATTTCGTTACAAAAAAATTAACCTATTATATCTTTACTAATTTGCCAAAGTAAATTCAGCCTTATTGCTGAACTTACTTCGACAAACAGGTATATCACATTTACTCTGACAAAAAATCGACTAAATACCACGCCTTCTTTGCTATGCGCATTTTTCCTTACCATAAACTGATTTTACGATAAAATGAAGAAAAAATCATCTGTAGAAAGATGATTTTTTCACAAAAAACAAGAACCGACGGAAACAGTTCCGACGGCTCTCCGATATAGTTTTCCTTTTTTATTTTTCCATCCATTCGTCTACGAAAAAGAAAGTTTGTGCATTTAATGTTGCTTCATCCACTGG
>CAYTOQ010000155.1:0-4332 GCA_964439445.1 uncultured Clostridium sp.
TCGACGTAGAATTAACAGAAGTTGGTTCTGAAAAGGTTAAGGTTATCAAGGTTGTTCGTGAGGTAACTGGTTTAGGTCTTAAGGAAGCTAAGGAAGTTGTAGATGGCGCTCCTAAGGTTCTTAAGGAGGGTGCTTCTAAGGCTGAGGCTGAGGAAATTAAGGCTAAGTTAGAAGAAGTTGGCGCTAAGGTTACAATGAAGTAATTTGAGCGAATGATGAATTAAGCAAAAACGATGAAGTTTTTGTAAAATAACAAAAAGGTACGGGTTGAAAATGTTTTCATTTCAACTCGTGCCTTTTGTTTTGTGAAAAAATGTGCAATAATACTCATCTTTTGCCATTCTTATGCATTTTTGCATAATTGTAATTGCTATAGTAAAACCATAAGATACATAGTGATGCGTAGAATGAATAAGTATATTAAGAGGGAGCAGATAATTGCTTAGAATGGTGTTGGGAGGTATGAGTTATGAAGCGGATATTTTCTTGTTTGTTCATATTAGTATGTCTGGGAAGTATGGTGATTGAATCGTATGCCAGTGGTGACCTTCAATTGGAGCAATATTTAGTTGCAGAGATTGAAAACCATACCTCCAGAATTGATTTGTCACGGTATGAGATACCGAAGGAGGATTTGGTTGAGGTCATAATGCGAATTTTGAATCGACACCCTGAGCTATTTTATGTTTCTAACAATATAATGGCGTACAGCAACCCATCACAGAACAAGATTACCTCAATCGAAATGACATATTTAGATTATACACAGGAAGAGATTAATCAAGTATATAATGAAATGAAAAAGCCGTTGGATATGCTTGATGATGATATGTCTACAGTAGAAAAACTTTTGTTTTTACATGATTATTTGGTGGTGCATTTGGAGTATGCACAGGAGAATATTAACAGTGAAAAATATCACAGCATAGCAGGAGTTGCCTTGGAGGGAACGGCAGTATGTGATGGTTATGCTAGGGCGTTTCAGTATTATATGAATGAGTTGCAGGTTCCTTGTAATATTATTGGGAATAGTACTCATGCATGGAATCAGGTACAGTTGGATGGAAAATGGTATATGATTGATGTTACCCACGATGATCCGGTGCAGGATATGTATGGAAGAGTGTCACATAAATATTTTCTGAAAAGTGAATCTGGAATGGGTAATCCCACATGGTATCGAGAAGATTATAGTGCCTGTGATAGCAAGCAATATGATAATGCTTTTTGGAATAGTACAGATACTCAGATTATATATCGCAAAGGTAGTTGGTATTTTATAGATGAGCACAGTGATTTTGATATCAAGCTGTACAAACATAATTTTGAAAAGGATAATTTGGATGTTTTGGGTAAAGAAGTTATGCAGTTTCAAGCCAGATGGTATGTTTATGGTGATGAGAATTCTTTTTGGGAAGGAAACTACTCGCGAATCGCCCAATATAATGACAAACTAATTTACACAACTCCTACGCAGATTTATTGGTGTGATTGGAATGGCAAGAAGAAAGAGGGCATTGTGAACGTGGATGTGTCGAAAGGCTATATCTATGGTATGAAGCTTGTGGATGGAATGTTAATATACCAGTTGTCAAAAGCACCGATGGATGAGAAGGTTACACGAATTACATTTGATATGAGCTCGCTTCAACCAAAGGTCAATGAGGTTGTGAAGGATAGTAAAAGTGGTGCATCCTACGTTGTAACATGGGTCGGCAAGTCTGGTGGAACGGTTGCTTATAAAAAGAATCTGAAAAAAATGTCCACAGAAATAGTGATTCCTGATAAAATAAAAATTAGAGGGAAACCTTATAAGGTGACCGCTATTGCAGATAAAGCGTTTATGAACAACAAAAAACTTGTGAAGGTTGTAATTCCAAAAGGCGTGACAGCAATTGGTAAGGAAGCATTTAGAGGATGTAAAAGGCTTAAGGAAATGATATTGCCTATTAATGTGAAAGAAATTGGAGAAAAAGCATTTTATGGATGTAAGAGGCTTAAAAAGCTTACAATAAGAAGTAAAAAACTTACATCTGTCAATATCGGTAAGGAAGCGTTTAGGGGTGTTTCAAAGAAAGCGGTAATTCTAGTTCCGGCAAAGAAGAAAACATTGTATAGAAAGATATTGAGAAAAAAGGGAATTCACAAAAAAGCATATATTAAGGCTATGTTGAAAGGGAAATTATCGTGATTTTTGGAAAAGGATAAGGAGAGAAAAGAGAATGTCAGATTATATTACAACTTATGGAGGTACACATTTTTACCCGCTTAACCCTCAAGTGGAGGATATACATATAGAAGATATTGCTCATGCCTTGTCTATGATTTGCAGGGGCAATGGCCATGTGAAGAATTTCTTTTCGGTGGGACAACATTGTATAAATTGTGCATTAGAGGCTATGGCGAGAGGGTATAGCAGACGAGTATGTCTTGCCTGTCTGCTGCATGATGCAGGAGAAGCTTATCTTTCGGATGTGCCGCGTCCTCTTAAGAAGGACATGCCACAATACAAGGAATGGGAAAATCGTGTATTGGAAAAGGTGTATGAGAGGTATTTGGATTCGCCGTTAACGGAGGAAGAGGAAGAATTGGTTAAGCAGGTGGATGATGATATGCTTTATTTTGATATGAAGGTATTGTTGGGAGAAATGTTAGACCGAGAAGAACCTAAGATGCTGAGTGCTTTTTCTCAGGAGTATGTGCCATTTGTTGAGGTGGAGAAAGGGTATTTGAGATTGTTCGAGCAGTTGGATATGAAATGTTGTTAGAGATACGTAAGAGTGAAAAATACTTTTTCTAGACTAGAATGTCAGAAAAAGTATTTTTTTTATAACAATATATGGAAAGAAAATATACAAAATATACTATATCTATTGTTTGAAAAATTTCCTTGAAAAAAACATGTAAAATTTGGTTGACACTAGATTTTCATAGTGGTAGAATACTAGAATGTGATTATTGTGGGTATCTGTCTGCAATAATATAGAAAAACGTTGAAAAACGTAGAAAAATCAATGGTATTACGAACTGTGAGGGCAGAATTGAAAGAATCGTTTCGTCTTTCTCTACAGTTCTTGACATAATACAAAAATATATTCAAGGGGTGAAAACGTCAATGGAAAAGAGCAGAATTAGTCCTGTTAAAGCGGGAAAGGGAATTCGAATGAGTTATTCCAGACAAAAGGAAGTACTTGAGATGCCAAACTTAATCGAAGTACAGAAAGACTCATACAAATGGTTCTTAGAAACAGGACTTAAAGAGGTGTTCGAAGACATTTCTCCAATCACAGATTACAGTGATGAGTTAAGTTTGGAATTTGTTGATTTCCAGCTGTGTGAAGAGGATGTTAAGTACTCAATTGAGAAATGTAAAGAAAGAGATGCAACATATGCAGCTCCTTTGAAGGTTAATGTACGTCTCCGTAATAATGCAACAGGAGAGATTAAGCAGCACGACATTTTTATGGGCGATTTGCCATTAATGACAGAGACTGGCACGTTCGTTATTAATGGTGCTGAACGTGTAATTGTTAGTCAGTTAGTTCGTTCTCCTGGAATCTATTATGCAATTGGTCATGATAAGTTAGGTAAGACGTTATATTCATGTACTGTAATTCCAAATCGTGGTGCATGGTTAGAGTACGAAACTGATTCTAATGACGTATTTTACGTGCGTGTAGATAGAACAAGAAAGGTGCCAATTACTGTACTCATTCGTTCGTTGGGTATTGGTACAAATGAAGAAATTCGCGAGATGTTTGGTGATGAGCCAAAGATTCTTGCAAGTATTGAGAAAGATCCATCTGGTAGCTATGAAGATGGTTTGCTTGAGTTATATAAAAAGATTCGTCCAGGCGAGCCTTTGGCAGTTGAAAGTGCTGAGAGCTTGATTAATGCGATGTTTTTTGACCCAAGACGTTATGATTTGGCTAAGGTTGGCCGTTACAAATTTAATAAAAAGCTTGCATTTAAGAACCGTGTTGCAGGTCATGTGTTGGCTGAGGATGTTGTAAGCCCTGTTACAGGTGAGATTCTTGCTAGTGCTGGAGACAAGCTGACGAGAGAAAGTGCTACTGCGATTCAGAACGCAGCAGTTCCTTATGTTATGATTCAGACAGAGACTCGTAATGTAAAGGTTCTTTCCAACATGATGGTTGATATCAAGGAATATGTTAACTTCAACACGGAAGAGTTGGGTGTAAGTGAAGATGTATTTTACCCTGTTTTGGCACAGTTGTTAGAGGAATGTAAGAGCGAAGAGGAATTAAAGGTTGCGATTAAGCGCGATATACATGACTTGATTCCTAAGCATATTACAAAGGAAGATATTTT
>CAYTOQ010000156.1:0-4322 GCA_964439445.1 uncultured Clostridium sp.
CACTTAAGTCTTTGATTTCTTTAAACACATCCTCGCCGGTAAATAAAAATGCTGCCAATACATTACGGATTTTTGTATTGGTCATATTCGGATATGCATCATGTAGTTCATCGAATATAGTCTTGTCTGGATGTAATACCTGATGCTCCTGGTCGTAGTACCCCACATGTACTTGTGCACCCAATACAATCTTTCCTGCATCCTTAGGAATTAACTGGTTGATAATCTTAAGAATCGTTGTTTTGCCGGTTCCGTTATTACCAATCAATGCGACATGCTCACCACGCTTGATATCGATTCCAAGATTGGTAAATAAAGTGTTATCCCCGTAGGATTTGGCAAGGCCCTCCACCAACAATACGTCGTTGCCGCTTTCAATATCAGGTGTGAGAGTAAGGCGCATCTCGTCATGGATTTCCTGTGGTTTGTCAAGACGTTCTATTTTATCTAACATTTTCTCACGGCTTTCTGCACGCTTGATAGATTTTTCACGGTTAAATTGCTTAAGCTTTGCGATAACCTCTTCCTGATGCTTGATTTCTGCCTGTTGGTTCATGTAAGCGCGGTATTTAGAAAGACGTACTTCCTCGCGCTTCTTGGCATAGTAGCTGTAATTGCCATGGTAAATGGTGCTTTTAGTAAGCTCTAATTCCACTACCTTCGTTACAATCTTATCTAAGAAATAACGGTCATGGGATACGATAATCACTGCACCGTCATAGTTTTTCAAATATCCCTCTAACCACGCAATACTATTCAGGTCTAAGTGGTTGGTTGGCTCATCTAATAAGATAATATCTGGACGGGAGAGTAGAAGCCGTCCTAAGGATACTCTGGTTTTTTGTCCTCCAGAAAGCTCAGAAACCGGACGGTTGAAATCACTTTCTTCAAAACCAAGTCCCTTTAAGATACCAGTAATCTGGCTCTCAAATGCATAACCATCCTGTTGCTCGAAGGTATGATTCATTCTCGTATAACGTTCTAGGGCATTTTCTAATTCCTGTCCTTCAAGATGCTTCATATCCTGTTCGAGCTGTCGAATCTGCTCTTGTAAATCAATAACATTTTGCTTGACGCCTACCAGCTCTTCGTAAATGGTCTTGTCGTAGTAATCATTTTGATGCTGAGCAAGATAACCAACGGAAATATCCTTGCCAATCACTACTTGACCTTCGTCAGTCTCTTCCTCCTGCATAATGATTTTCAAAAGAGTGGACTTGCCGGCACCATTTACTCCGACAATAGCAAGCTTTTCCTTAGCTTCTATATGAAAATTAATGTTGTTCAATATCTCGGTAACGCCGTAGGCCTTAGAGATATTCTGACATGCTAATACCATGTTGTTTTAACCTCTTATCTGTGTTGTTTGTGCTCTGTTAATCTTATTGTTGCTTAATATGCATAAGACTACATTGTTCGTGATGGTGTATATTGTAGTCAATATTACAATGTTAAAGCTAGATTTCGTAAACATATTGCGTTGCCGATAAATCTGCCTGGGCATCATTCTTGATGGCTAAGTCAGGTGGGGTAACGGAAACTCTAGTTTTTGCTGGAATGGAGCTTGTGATAAATGCACCACCGCCGATAACGGACTCACGGCCAATTACTGTCTCGCCACCTAAGATAGTAGCGTTGGAATAAATGGTGACATTATCCTCGATGGTTGGGTGACGGCGCACACCGGAAAGGTGTTGTCCACCACGGGTACTTAATGCACCTAAAGTAACACCCTGGTAAAGCTTCACATAATCGCCAATCACAGTGGTCTCTCCGATTACAATACCGGTTCCGTGATCCATGAAGAAATACTTACCAATGGTTGCACCGGCATTGATATCAATACCCGTTTTGTTGTGGGCATGCTCTGTCATGATTCGTGGAATAAATGGTACTTTCATTTTGTATAGTTCATGAGCTACACGGTACACAAAGATTGCATAAAAACCTGGATAGGAAAATATAATCTGCTCCCGGCTGTCAGCAGCAGGGTCACCATCGTATCCAGCCTGTACATCTAATAGTAGCATTTCCTGTATTGTAGGAATTGCAGAAAGGAAGCTGCAACAAATGGTCTCGGATTTCTTTTTGATGCTATCAGATGTTGAAAAAACTTCATCATCACTATCGTATGCAAGAGCTAGTGCGATTTGTTTTTTCATTTTGTGGTGCAAGGCAGATAACATCTGTCCAGTGTAATAAGATGCAGTGTTTGCATCGATTCGTTCTGAACTGAAATAACCAGGAAACATTAATTTTTTAATGTCATCCAAAATCTCAATAATAGTGCTTCGAACTGGAAGTTGTTTTTCAGACTTGCCTAGTAATAGATCTGATTGCGTGTAATTGTGATTGATTGCAGTGACAATACTAGATAATATTTCGTTAAATTGTTTTTCCATAGGTTCCTCCTAAAGAGAATGACTCTTTTTGTTATTATATGTGTAATTTTACAAATAGACTATCGTATTAAAATATAATAATCTTGTCCACTTACAACTGTGATAAATCACTTTAAATGCCTATTTAGTATAACATAGGAAGAAAAAAGAAAAAACAAAAAAAATAAATATGAAAAATTTATGAAAAAAGGCTTGCAAAAAGAAAAACAAATGTTACAATAGACAAAATATAAAAAAGTGAGAAAAACTTTGCTTTTTTATTTGATTAGTCGAACGGTTTTATGTATAATAATAGTATTATGTGAATAGCAATTTAGCGGAAAGAGGATAGTATGAAAAAAGCTTTGGATGTGAATAATATTAATCCGTTTTTACAGTCGACCATAAGTGTGTTTGAGAGTGTCACACAGATGAAATTGACTATTGGTAAGCCTACAGTGGCAGATTTTTCATTTGGTTCGCCAACTTATACAATAACAGTAGGTGTAGTTGGTCAGATGAAGGGACAGGCAGTATTAGCAATGGATGTTGAGAATGCAAAGATCATTGCTAGTAAGATGATGTTTGGTATGCCGATTGCGGAATTAGATGAGATGGCATGTTCTGCATTGAATGAATTGAGTAATATGATTATGGGTAATACCGCAACTGTATTTTCAACCCAAGGTAAGATTATTGATATTACACCTCCAATTTCTATGATTGGAACGAATTTACAGGTGAAATCTGATATTGATCCGATTGCAGTTCCTCTTATGTTGGATGGAACAGAATTTTTGAAATTATACATATGTGTATATGAAGAGTAAACTTATTTAACTAATTTAAGAAAGGCAGAGTAGATATGAGTAAAATTATTGGAAAAGGTATTACATTTGATGATGTGCTTTTAGTTCCTGCATACTCAGAGGTGATTCCAAATGACGTTGATTTAAGAACACAGCTTACAAAGAAGATTCAGCTACAGATTCCACTTATGAGTTCTGGTATGGATACTGTTACAGAACATAGAATGGCAATCGCTATGGCTAGACAGGGTGGTATTGGTGTTATCCACAAGAACATGTCTATCGAGGCACAGGCTGAAGAGGTTGATAAGGTGAAACGTTCTGAAAATGGTGTCATTACAGATCCATTTTCTCTTTCCCCAGAGCATACATTAGATGATGCAGATAAGTTGATGGCCAAGTTCCGTATTTCTGGTGTACCTATCTGTGAGGGAACTAAGTTAGTTGGTATCATCACAAACCGTGATTTGAAGTTTGAAACAGATTATACGAAGAAGATTAAAGAGTCTATGACCTCAGAAGGCTTAATTACAGCTAGAGAAGGTATCACATTAGAGGAAGCTAAGAAGATGCTTGCAGCAGCTCGTAAAGAGAAGCTTCCAATTGTGGATGAGAATTATAACCTTAAGGGATTGATTACGATTAAGGATATTGAGAAGACAATTAAGTATCCAAACTCTGCAAAGGATTCACAGGGTAGATTGCTTTGTGCAGCAGCAGTTGGTGTTACTCCAGATATTACAGACCGTGTGGGCGAGCTTGTTAAGTCTAAGGTGGATGCAGTTGTAATTGATACAGCGCATGGACATTCTGCTAATGTGCTTAAGACATTTAACTTAATTCGTGAGAAGTTCCCTGAATTACAGATTATTGCAGGTAACGTAGCAACAAGAAGTGGTGCAGAAGCTATGATTAAGATGGGTGTTGATGCAGTTAAGATTGGTATTGGACCAGGTTCTATCTGTACAACCCGTGTAGTAGCAGGTATCGGTGTTCCACAGATTACAGCAATTATGGAAGCATATGATATCGCTAAGGAGTATGGAATTCCAGTTATTGCAGATGGTGGTATCAAGTATTCAGGTGATATTACAAAGGCACTTGCGGCAGGTGCTAACGTATGTATGATGGG
>CAYTOQ010000157.1:0-4269 GCA_964439445.1 uncultured Clostridium sp.
GATTGAAATTTACAGATTCTTCAAATGATCAGTTGGAGTCAACTTTGGCTGGGATTTTGAGTGGTGATAAACAGAATATGGAAGTCGATTTGTTTGCGGCATCCGACGAGGAGCAGAATCAGGATGCAGAATATGAGGATGCAGAATATGAGGATGCAGAATATGAGGATGTAGAATATGAGGATGTTGTAGAGGATGACCGGAATGTTGTAATTGAAGTTAAGAATCTATACAAGATATATAAAGTTGGAACCAATAAAGTTCGCGCATTAAATGGTGTGGATTTCAAGGTATATGAAGGTGAGTTTTGTGCAATTGTAGGTACTTCTGGCTCAGGTAAATCGACCTTGCTTAATATGTTGGCGGGCTTGGAGAAGCCTACTAAGGGTGAGATTGTTATTGCGGAGCAACATATTGAAAAGATGAATGAAAATCAATTGGTTAAGTTCCGAAGAGAAAATGTCGGGTTTATTTTTCAATCATTTAACCTGATTGGAACAATGGATGCATTAGAAAATGTTGCTTTGCCTTTGACTTTTCGGGGTGTTCCTAAAATATTGCGTTTGAAACGTGCTATGAAGATGCTTCGCATGGTCGGCTTAAAAGAACATGCAAAGCACAGACCGACACAGATGTCCGGTGGTCAGCAACAACGTGTTGGTATGGCTAGAGCATTGGTGGTGAATCCGAAGATTATGTTTGCGGATGAGCCTACGGGAAATCTAGATTCTAGAACATCAAAGGAAATGATGAATTTGATGAGACAGATTGTAAATGAACAAAAAAAGACACTAGTGATGGTAACTCACGATGATAGTCTAGCCGCAATTGCAGATAAAGTGATTCGAATTGTGGATGGTAAGATTGTGAGTGTAGAAGATAGAAGTACAAAGGCTGTGGAGGACTAAAAGATGAAGAGAATTGGGAAACATATAGTGAAAAATGGTTTGGTGGCGATGGTTTGTTTGGCAATGTTGCTTTCACTCACCTCAACGGGAATGACAGCGTATGCTACACAAGCAAGTGGAAACGCAGGAGATAGCACTTCTTCAAGTACTGGTAACATTGACCCAAATGGAACGTTGGGAAAGAACTCAGATGTAGGTGTTGAGGTTACAGAGTCCATTAAAGGTGTTGCAGGTAAAAAAGTGACTGTGGCATTTAATCTTATGTCCAATAATCAGGCAACGATTCGTTTGAAAAGTGTATATCCGGTAATTGATACAGCATTTCCTTTTGAAACGAGTGGGGATGCATACAAGATTATCGGAGCAGCAGATGCAGAACAACAAAAAATTCTTCCTGCAAGCTTTACAATGACTACAAGATCAGATATTGAAACTGGTTATCACAGTGTGCGCTTTATTGGTGAGTATGAAAAGACGGCGGCAGATGGAACGGTTCAGGATTATTATGTAATTAAAACAATTAATATCTATTTTACAGATGGTGTGGCTGACGAAGAAGAGTCAAGTGATTCTAAAGACAGTTCGGATGACGAGGATGACGAGGATAGCGATGATGTTTCGGATACCAGCTATGATGCAAGCTACGATGATAGTGATTCTTATTCAGGTGGTTCGGATACAGAAGCGGTTGCTCCAAAGCTTATTATTACAGGATATGAAACCCGGCCTGAAAAAATTATTGCAGGAGAGACATTTACAATTACAATTCATATCCAGAATACGTCAAAAACCACTTCTGTTTGTAATGGAAAGTTTTTAGTTGGTAATGAGGCTGGAAGCTTTACTCCAACCTCTGGTTCAAGTGCAGTATTTGTGGATCGGATTTCGGCTGGTGAAACTGGCGATATCGTGATGGAAATGAAAGCAGGGGCAGGGCTGTCTCAGAAAAATTATAGTTTGGTAGTTAAGGGTGATTTTGATGATGGTCGAGGTAATAATTTTACTTCAAGTGATAGTTTGACTGTTCCGGTATATCAGAAGGTTAGTTTTAATATTTCGGAGGTATCCATGTCTCCACAGGTACTCGGTTTGGGTGATGAAGGCACCTTGATGTTTACCATTAACAACCAAAGCAATGCAGATGTATATAATGTGAAGGTAAAGGTTGATGATGCCGCAGTAACCGCAGAGGAGTGCCAGATTGGTAGTATCACGGGAATGTCAAGTGCATATGCCACTTTGTTGGTGACCGGTACAGAGATGAATCCGGATACGGGAACGATAAATGTTGTCATCTCCTATGAGGATGCCGAAGGCAATGTAGAAACGAGTGAACATGCAATTGCTTGCTCTGTTGGTGAAGTTTCAGAGTATAGTGACGAGTTTGCTTTGGAAGATGAATATATTGAATACGAAGAGGAGGAGTACTATATTTCTGCTTGGGTATATATTATTATTGGTGTGGTTGTTGTAGGAATTATTGCCGGAGTAGTAATATTCTTAGTACTTCGAAGAAAGAAAAAGTTGGCAGAGATTTTGGAAGCTGAAGATGGAGAGGATGATTTAGAGGATGAGGATTTCTGATATTCTTGGAACGAGCTTGGCAAATCTCTGGAAACGTAAAATGCGAACGGTGCTGACCGTTTTGGGTGTTGTTATCGGAACGGCTTCCATTGTGGTTATGCTTTCTCTTGGTTTGGGTCTGAAGGAAGCTAGGATGGCACAGGTGGGCAGTGCTGGTGGATTAACAGAAATTATGGTGTATTCTGACGCAATGTACGGTTCAAGTGACTTGTTATTGGATGACCAAACAGCAGAGAAATTTGCCGCAATGGATTTTGTGGAGAGTGTTCAGCCACTACTTTATTACAGTATGCCATTTCAGATGGGTAAATATGAAGGTTACATGGATTTGATTGGCGTTACCCCTGAATATATGAGTCAAATTGAATTAGGTGAAGGAGAGTATCCGCAAAAAGGTACGAATATGAGTATAATTGTTGGTGGACAGCTCGTATGGAATATGGTGGATATGAACACTGGTGATTGGTTGGATTTTGAAAGTGAAAGTATGCCCGAAATTGATTTTATGGGTTCTTTGATGATTGGCGGAATTGAAGTGGAAGAGGTCTATACAGAGGATACTACCTCAACAGATTCTTCGGGAGTTGTGGACAGTGAGTTTGCAGTGACAGATGATTTTTCTATTGAAGATGAGTTTGCTGCGGATGAAGAAGGATTTGATGAAGGTGGAGAAGATGATTCTTCGGCAGGGGATGACGGGTTCGATATGTCTTTTGAAGATGATATGTATGAAGAGATGGACGAATCCTTTAGTTATTTCACTTCTGATATGAAGAGGGTTAATCTGAATGTATCCGGTGTGGTTGCAGGTGGAGTGGATTCTTATTCGGAATACTCCTATTATTGTTATACTGACCTTGATATATTAAAGGAATTTTTGAAAAAGAATTATAATGCAAATGCCATTATTCCAGGGCAACCGACGGATCGTAATGGTAAGCCATATAAGGACTTGAAATATTCGCAGTTTGTGGTGAAAGTAGATGAGGCAGAAAATGTAGAAACTGTGTTAGGACAGATTCAGTCTATGGGTTACCAAGCGGAAGCGAATAAAGAGTGGTTAGAGGAAATCGAAAAAGAATTTATGCTCATAGAGGCTGTTTTAGGTGGAATTGGTGCGGTAGCAATGTTGGTTGCTGCAATCAGTATTGCCAATACAATGACCATGTCTATCTATGAGCGCACAAAAGAAATTGGTGTTATGAAGGTATTAGGTTGTGGGCTTGGAAATATCCGTTCGATGTTCTTGGCAGAGGCAGCATTTATTGGATTCCTTGGAGGAGTAATTGGATTGATGCTAAGTTATCTGATATCCTTTTTGCTCAATCAATTTGTGGCACCGTATTTTATGAGTGATTATGGTTCCAATGTAAATATTTCGACTATACCAATTTGGCTGGTGGGAGCATCATTGTTGTTTTCTACCTTGGTTGGTATGATTGCAGGATTCTTCCCTGCACAAAGAGCGACAAGACTTAGTCCGCTTGCGGCAATCCGGAATGAATAGTTGCAATTGAATACGATTTTATTTGACGTATAAAGAATGAATTAGTGAAACGGTGTTTAGCTTTTTTGAAAATGAGCCACTATTTATAGTGACGTGGTCACATTATTTGTGGTTAATATGTATAGAATGTTCGATATTTCTTGACTGTTTGCGTATACTATAGTATATTATTTATAGATAATCCTCATAGAACGTGAGGTTAAAGAAAGTTCAATAGAAGATTTGGTCGTAGGACGCGACCAAGTAAAATAAAAGAAAAGTTCACTGAGA
>CAYTOQ010000158.1:0-4178 GCA_964439445.1 uncultured Clostridium sp.
ATCCGCAGTATCTTGATGTAAATTAGTGCGAATTATTTTTTCCTTTCAATACTGTCAAATTTTGAACATTTTTCTCAATTTTGTCAATATGATATTACATTCTAAATCTCTTTTAATCTTTCCTTCAAAAGAGATACCACCTCTCGAATTGCCAAGCCTTCTGTCGGAATCGTAATATCTGCATACTTTTCATATAATGGTTTTCTCTCTGCGTAGAGCTTTTCAAATGTTTGTCCTTCTTTAATAGAAACACCTCTTGCATTCAAGTCTCCAATTCGTTCCTGTAATATATAAAGTGGTAGTTCAATATATACAATTGTACCAATAGAACGCAAATGCTCCATTGCATCTTTACCATAAATCACGCTTCCACCGGTAGCAATCACCGTCTTGTTATATTCCAAAGAAGCATTCACATCATTTTCAATTTGATTAAATGCAGCCAATCCCTCTTCTTCTATAATCTCACTTAACAGCTTTCCAGTACGTTCCTGAATCACCAAATCCGAGTCCACAAACCGATATCCCATAGCTTTCGCCAACACAACACCAATTGTGCTTTTTCCACAGCTTGGCATACCGATTAATACAATATTATCTTTCATATTATAATCTCTTTCACTCTACAATCTCTATTTTCTAAAAGTCGCAAAAAATAGAATAAACCATCATACTTGTCTAACCTGACAAACAAATCAAGTATTAAGCATCATACATTTTATTTCTTGCATACAACTTGATATGACTCAATGCCTTCTCATTGAGTTCCAGCTTAACAAGCTGTTTTTCCTTATCTCGTTCCACCACAAAGCATAATATCTTTGCATCCTTCTTTTTGGAAGAATAATCTCTTTTTTTTGCAAATTTTTCGTTCTCAATGCGCAAGGAACCTTCTGGAACAATCATAGCAACCTGGTCCAATTCAAATGCATAGATTTCTTTTCTCTTACTTGCATTATAAATAGCTGCAATTTCAATACTTCCATCCGTCATGGTGTACTCATATTCCACATTTTTGTCCTGTGCAAAGGTACCTATAATACACGCTCCAATCACTACAATTACCAAAGAAATAGCTCCAATAATAGGAAACAAAAGCACACCTATTAATGTGACAAGGATTCCAAGTAACATTTTAAAATAATAATCGGCACCTGCTTTCGATTTCACTGCCATTTCATAAAACGAATTACCTATCATTATACTTCCTCCATACCAATTATCTTTCGAACATCTTTTACCCTGTGTAAACAAAACATCAAGAAAGAGATAACCCGACAGCAAACACCTCACCATCGGGTTATATTATCTTATTCATTGATATAACAAAATCAATGCTATATCTTTATTCTGCAGCTAAATACTCATCAATTGCCTTAGCCGCCTTTTTACCAGCACCCATAGCAAGAATTACAGTTGCTGCACCAGTAACAGTGTCACCACCTGCATATACACCCTCTTTACTTGTCTTCATAGTATCTTCCTCAACGATGATACCACCCCATCTTTGAACATCTAGTCCAGGAGTAGTCTGACGAATCAACGGGTTCGGACTTTGACCGATTGCAATAACAACTGTATCTACATCAATGATGTAATTCGAACCTTCTACCGGCTGTGGGGAACGTCTGCCAGATGCATCCGGCTCACCTAATTCCTGCTTAATCACTTCCATTCCTGTTACCCAGCCGTCTTCACCATGAATTGCGCAAGGGTTATTCAACAACTTAAAGATGATACCCTCTTCTTTAGCATGATGTACTTCTTCCGCTCTAGCAGGAAGCTCTTCCTCTGAACGTCTGTAAACAATATATACTTCCTCTGCACCAAGACGCTTTGCAGTTCTCGCTGCATCCATTGCTACGTTACCAGCACCTACAACCGCTACCTTCTTACCAACCTTAACTGGTGTTGGTGCCTCAGGGAACTTGTAAGCCTTCATCAAATTCACACGGGTTAAGAACTCATTTGCTGAATATACGCCAAGCAAGTTTTCTCCTGGAATATTAAGGAATCTTGGAAGACCAGCACCAGAACCTACGAATACTGCCTCATAGCCATCTGCCATCAACTCATCAATCGTTACAGAACGACCAACAATTACGTTCGTTTCAATCTTAACACCAAGCTTCTCTACTGTTTCAATTTCTTTCGCAACCAAATCCTTTGGTAAACGGAACTCTGGAATACCATAACTCAAAACACCACCAGCTTTATGTAATGCCTCAAATACAGTTACCTCGTATCCCTTCTTAATCAATTCACCTGCACAAGTGATACCGGCAGGACCAGAACCTACTACAGCAACCTTTTTACCATTCTTCTCAATATTGGCTTCAGATGGGGTTGCGTTTGCCATATGATAATCTGCAACAAAACGCTCCAAACGTCCGATTGCTACAGGCTCGCCCTTAATACCACGAACACATTTACCCTCACACTGATTCTCCTGTGGGCAAACACGACCACAGATTGCAGGAAGTGCATTTTCACTTGTAATAATCTCATAAGCAGCTTCAAAATCTCCCTCAGCTACCTTCTCAATGAATCCAGGAATTGGAACATTAACCGGACAACCGTCCATACAAGGCTTATGCTTACAATTCAAGCATCTTGCAGCCTCCTCCATTGCCATTTCTTTTGTATATCCTAGAGCAACCTCTGAAAAGTTCTTATTACGAACGTTCGGTTCCTGCTCTGGCATTACTACCTTTGTCATACTCATATTTCTTTCCATCGTAAAATCTCCTTTTTCCAATGTTATTCTAAATGATTCTTTTCGTAAATTTCTTAATCGTAAACGTCTTACTGTGCATTCTTCATACGACACTCATGCTCTTCTTCCTTGAACATTCCCTGTCTCTTCATACACTCATCAAAATCTACTAAGAATCCGTCAAAGTCAGGACCATCCACGCAAGCGAACTTTGTCTCACCACCAACGGTTACACGACATCCACCACACATTCCGGTACCATCAATCATAATTGGATTCAAGGATACTGCTGTTGGAATCTCAAGTGGTTTTGTTACATTTACAACATTCTTCATCATAATAAGTGGTCCAATTGCAATCACTTCATCAATCTTCTCACCCTTATCAATTAGCTCCTGTAATACAGTTGTAACAAATCCCTTTGTTCCTAAGCTACCATCATCTGTTGCTACATATACGTTATCACAGAATTCTTCAAATTTTTCCTTCAAAATTACAAATTCAGCAGAGCGACCGCCGATAATTACATCTACCTTAACGCCCATTTCATGAAGCTTTCTAAGCTGTGGATACAAAGGTGCTGCACCAACACCACCAGCCACACCAACTACATGATCACACTTGTGAAGTGGAGCAGGCATACCTAACGGACCAACGAAATCTTCTACATACTCGCCAACCTTCTTCTTAGAAAGTAACTCTGTAGAATAACCAACCACCTGATAAATGATAGTAACCGTCTTCTTCTCTCTATCATAGTCAGCGATTGTAAGAGGTACTCTCTCACCATCTTCATCAACACGGACAATAATAAACTGTCCAGCCTCACATTTGTTTGCAACAAATGGTGCTTCGATTTCCATTAACTCAACTGCACTGTTAAGTGTTTCTTTACTCACAATTTTGTACATTTCAATACCTCTTTCCTCTTGTTTTACAATATACGCTAAATATTATACTCGTTTTATTTCCATAAGACAAGAAAAAAAACAGGAAAAGTAATGCAACATCCTATATTGTATTACTTTTTCCTGTTTCGTTTCACACATCAGGTTCCAAAATAAGAAAAATGCATATAATCCTTACGGTCGCCCCAAAATCCACGATAAAATCCATATCGCTGCATAATTCGAACCGTCTCACATTCTAAAGGAATAGAATACTTGCTTTTCTTTGGATTCCAAAAGCTTCCTGCCAGCTTTTTCTTACCATCAATCATATAATTTTCATTTGGATTGATATCAATCGCCAAACCATACATATGCTCACCTGTACGATAACTGTATGCTCCGATATCCTTAATCACCTGCTTTTCTTTTGCTTTGTATATCTCGTCAAACATCGCTTTAATTGATGGTGCCATACGTTTATTAACCGTCAGATACTTAATTCTAGTAACTTTTTTTCCTTTTTTACCATTCTTAAAATCCCATACCTTGATTTTAATCGTCTTCATTTGCTT
>CAYTOQ010000159.1:0-4152 GCA_964439445.1 uncultured Clostridium sp.
CGGCAATTCAGCTTGGAGGCAGTATTGGTAACCAGCTTGGAAGATGGATGAAGTTAGATGATGCAGATATGCATGTGATTGTGATGTGTGGTATGAGTGCAGCATTCTCTGCTTTGTTTGGTACGCCTATGGCAGCCGCAGTGTTTGCCATGGAGGTGGTAAGTGTTGGTGTTATGTATTATACGGCATTGTTGCCTTGTGTGATTTCTTCTTTGATTGCAACGAATTTTGCGGCGACTATGGGAATTAATCCGGAAGCATTTCATGTGACAGGAATTCCGGAGCTTACTATGTGGAATGGTTTGAAAATGGGAGTGATTGCCCTTGGCTGTGCAGGTCTTAGTACCATTTTTTGTATGCTGTTGAAATTAGGTGGGGAACAGTTTCGAAAATATTTTAAGAATTCCTATCTTCGTGTAGTGGTAGTTGGTGTGGTGATTATTTTGTTGACACTTGCCCTACAGACCACCGATTATATGGGAGCAGGAACGAATTTGATAGAAGCGGCCATTGAAGGCGGAGAGGTAGAACCTCTTTCGTTCTTTTGGAAAATGATATTGACGGTTCTTACTATGAAAATCGGTTTTCGCGGTGGCGAAATTGTTCCGTCTTTTTGTATTGGTGCAACCTTTGGTTGTGTATTTGGAAGTATATCCGGATTGTCACCATCCCTTTGCGCGGCAGCGGGAATGGTTGCGGTTTTTTGTGGTGTGACCAACTGTCCGATTACCTCAGCATTGATTGCGTTCGAGTTGTTTGGATTTGAAGGGGCATCCTTTTATTTAATAGCCGTGGCAGTGAGCTATGCAGCGTCAGGATATTACAGCTTGTATAAGGATCAGACCATTGTGTATTCGAAATATAAGGCAAAGTACGTGAATAAGTCGACCCATATGTAATTAGTGAGAAGTCGTTAGTAAAGTAAAATAAGGAGAAGGATATGCAACAAGTAAAACAGGAAATTAAAAAAGCCGTCAAAGGTAAGGATGAAATAATAGACAAGGTACTTGCTGCGATGCTTGCAGGTGGTCATATTTTATTGGAGGACATTCCGGGAGTTGGTAAGACAACATTAGCCATGGCGATTGCAAAATCTATGTCTTTCAGTTATAAGCGTGTACAGTTTACACCAGACGTATTGCCAAGCGATATCGTTGGATTTTCTATGTACAATAAAGATACTAAAACCTTTGAGTATCAACCGGGAGCTGTATATTGTAATCTGTTTTTGGCAGATGAGATTAACCGTACCTCGCCAAAGACGCAGTCAGCTTTGTTAGAGGTAATGGAGGAAGGAAATGTGACCGTGGATGGGGTGACACGAGAACTGCCGAATCCGTTTGTTGTGATTGCGACAGAGAACCCATTAGGCTCATCCGGAACCCAGATGTTACCCGAGTCACAGTTAGATCGTTTTATGGTATGTCTGACTATGGGATATCCGGAGCATGAAGCGGCAGTAGATATTTTGAAGGAAAATGCAAAGAAACCAATCTCCACATTGGAGAATGTAATTACAGTTGAAAAGTTTGCAAAGCTGCGCCAGAAGACCAATGATATGTATGTGCACGATTCCATCTATGAATATATTGTGACCTTGGTGGAAAAAACTCGAACGGATCCTTTGTTTTCAGCAGGTGCTAGCCCGCGTGGAAGTATTGCACTACTTCGTATGGCGAAAGCGATGGCAGTGTTGAATGGTAGAGATTATGTAACGCCGGAGGATATTCGTAATATATTCGTGGATGTGTTGGGACATAGAGTGAAGCTTAGTACGAAGGCGAGAGCAGAGGGGAAAAATATAAATGACGCATTAAACGAACTCTTCAATGGTGTAACGGTGCCAAGAACTTGATGATGAATTTATAAGTGACCAGGTTGTCGTATGGATTATGTGAAGAGATGGAAATTGTAAGGAAGGAGTAGTGGGATGAAGCGTATGGGAAATATTGTGCGATATCTATTCTTGATTGGATTAGATGTTGCCATTATGCTGTTATTTCATAGTTATTTGAATTTTATTCTACTGCTTGCCCTGTTGATTTTCCCAGTCTATTCTTTGTTTGGTGTATACCGAGTAAAACAGGATTTTTCTCTTCAATTACGCGCTCCGTTGGAGCCGATGAAGAAGGGGGAAACGTTCATTGTTCACATTGCGTTGGATAATCCCACAAGGTTTCCGCTGTTAAATGCAACTCTTCAACTAGAGGTGGCAAATACCTTTTACGGGGTGGCCGGAAAGAATGTTTTGAATTTTCCGGTTCGCGCGCATCAAAAGACGGAGGTACAGTATCCTGTGGTTATGGATTACAGTGGCCGTTTTTGTGTATATGCAGGCAGTATACAGTTCAACGATTTGTTAGGGATTTGTGAGTTGAATGTGGATTTGCAAAATGCTGCAGAATGTCTTGTGCTGCCAATGGGAGAACCGTGTAATCAAGAGGCTGGTTACATTTATATAAAGGGCGTTACGGAGGCAATGGAGAGTAAGGAAAAGGGGTATGACTTCTCTGAGGTAAGTGGAATAAGAGAATATATTCCGGGAGATAAATTACAAAATATTCATTGGAAATTATCTGTTAAAAAGGATGAATGGATGGTAAAGGAACGAGTGAGTGTATCGGCTATGCAACTGCAGGTGTTGGTCGAGCTTGCCAATGATGATGAGATGCATTTGGATTGTGTCTTGGATTTGGCGGATAGCATTACTCGTTCTTTTGTGGCACAAAATCTGCCTTTTACAGTATATTATTACAGTTCGAATCAACAGGAACTGAGAAGCTGTTATATTGGAAATGAAGTGGAAAGAACGCAGTGGTTGGAGATGATACTGTATGATAAATGCTATGATGCAGTTGGTCGTGTGGAGGATATGTTTTTACAAGAACATAACGAAAGTAATTTGTATCTGTACATTGGATATGGGGTAGCAGGAACACAGAGTGGCGCAATCTATGGCGAAAATGGGACTGTGGCAGAACTGCGAAGCCGAAATGGAGCATTTTAGATAATGTGGATGTAGCGTATTTTAAGTTGGAGAAATTATGTTGTTAGGACGAAAAGAGAAAGATGAACTGCATAAAGAGGATGTAAAGCTTGCAAGGGGAATTTATTTGCAACAGCCGGTGTTAAATAACGGACATAAGCTGTGGAATGCTTTTTTGCGCTGTATGATTGTTTTTTTGTTGACGAGTGGTGCGATTGGAAGCTTTTTGTCAGCGTTTTTAATTAACTATAATTATGTGATGGTTCTTGTTGCATATCTTTGTATGTCACTGTTTTTTTCCTGGTTATATTCGCTTTCAAATCCGTTTTTACGAGATTTTGGATATATATTGTTCTTTATCGGATTTATCTTTTCTATTATAAGGTTGCGAATATATGCTAACTCGGGATTTTATGCTGTGATTAATCGGATTTTGGAAACAGCAAAGACTTTTTTTGAATTGCCTGGTGTGCGCGAATATGAAATGCGGATAGAGAATACATATTTGACTGTAGCGATTGTAGCTATTTTTATTGGTATGGTGTTTATTATTGTGTTGAATATATGGATAAGCGCTCGTGTTAGTGTATTTTGGACAGTGGTCATTACATTTCCGTTCCTATTAGTACCATTGTATATGAAAATGATGCCAAATCTTATTTGTGTGATTGCCTTATGCTCAGGTTATTTGGGCGTTTTGATTTTTAAAGGGAATGGTCATTTTATCACATATTCAAAAGAACCGATGTTTCAGATAAAGGGATTTAAGAAGAATAAAGTAATCTATACACAAGATGCTAGCGTTTTTCGTCAAGTGCTAACTCGCGTGTTGTTAGGGGTAGCATGTCTTGTGATTATAGGAAATGCCGTGATTCCCCAGTCTGGCTTTGAACGATATTTTAAGTCAGATTGGTTGAGGGATCATACTTCCGAAATGGTAGGAAATTTTATGTTGCTGGGTTTTTCGGGTTTGTATGACCGTTATGCAGCAACAGGCGGGCTGAGTGGTGGACAGCTAGGAGGCATTTCGAATGTAACACCGGATTATCAGACGGATTTGGTGGTGTCCTTTACACCCTATACCAATGAGGCTATTTACTTGAAGGGTTACACAGGCGGAAGATATGGTGAGAATCAGTGGATCGACATTTATACGGAAGAAGGGT
>CAYTOQ010000160.1:0-4150 GCA_964439445.1 uncultured Clostridium sp.
ATATCTGCACCAGATACTGCAATTGGAAGTAAACCTACTGCTGTAAGAACAGAGAAACGTCCACCAACGTCATCTGGAACTACGAAAGTCTCATAACCTTCCTCGTCAGCTAACTTCTTCAACGCTCCCTTTTCCTTATCTGTAGTAGCATAGATTCTCTTAGCTGCTTCCTTCTCACCGTACTTCTCAATCAAAAGCTTCTTGAAAAGACGGAAAGCGATAGCTGGCTCTGTTGTTGTTCCTGACTTAGAGATAATGTTAATAGAGAAATCTCTGTCTCCAACAACCTCTAATAAATGCTCGAGATATGTAGAACTGATATTGTGACCACAGAAGTAAATCTCTGGTGTTCCTTTTCTCATATCCTTATCTATTACATTATAGAAAGTATGTCTCAATGCTTCAATTGCTGCTCTTGCTCCAAGATAAGAACCACCGATACCGATTACGATTAAGATATCTGAATCACTCTGAATCTTCTTAGCTGCAGCCTTAATTCGATTGAACTCCTCTTTGTCATAATTTACAGGAAGGTCAATCCATCCAAGGAAGTCATTACCCTCACCTGTTCTGTCCAACAAAGTCTTCTTAGCTTCTAATACTCTTTCCTTCATAGCTGTGATGTCACTGTCATCTACCATGAACATCGCATTGCTATAGTCAAAACTAATACTTTCTGTCATTTTACTGCTCTCCTTTGTTTTAAATTATTCACTTTACCAAGGTAAAGTATTATTATCATAAAAAACCAACCTATATTCTAACAAAACCACTTCCAAATAGCAACCATTTCTTCCATTTTTTCATTTGAAAATATTAACTATCAGAATGATACAATTGAAACAATTACCTATTCCTTATATAAATCATACAAGCTTCCAAATTCATACCCTTCCTGTTTCAAATCCTGAATCACCTGTTGTAATGCATCGTGATTTGCCTGCGAAACATTATGTAGCAGTGGTATTGCTCCCGGGTGATAATACTTTTTGAAATGTTCTATCACGTGCTCTTTAGACGGTTGATTGTTTACATCATAATCCAGATATGCCATCGACCAGAATACAGTTGTATAGCCTAAGTCCTTTGCCACCTGCAAGGAGCACTGGCTGTATTCTCCCTTGGGAGGACGATAGAATAGATCCATCTCATATCCCGTAGCTTCCTTCATATAATTCTCACAATCCAACAATTCCTTTTTTTGCTCCTCAACAGACTTACTTGGCATAGACGGATGGGTAACTGTATGGTTGCATACTAGATGCCCCTCTTCTTTCATTCTCTTTACCAGCTCAACATTATCCCGGATAAAAGTCTGGGTTACAAAAAATGCCGCCGTCACTTCTTCCTCTTTGAGCACATCCAACATATCCGCTGTGAATCCATTTTCATAACCACAGTCGAAGGTAATATATATCCTTTTATCGCTGACCGGCACCGTGTAATGTGCATCATACTGCAGAATATCAAAGTCCTCCTGACAGCCCGATTGTTCATGATTGTCATTTCGTTTGAACCACCAAGCATATAGCGTATTGTCATAAGCTGAATAATCTGTATTTTCTACTACTACACGCTCCCGTTTTTCAACCGCATTATCTGATTGCTCTTCTAATGTTGATGCCCCATTTTCCTTCGCATCTATGTTTCCTTCTTCTTCGGTTACCAACCCAACCTTCCCATTCTGATAAAATCCGCTATTTAGAAAGCTTACTAAATCCGAACCTTTCCATACTAAAATAATTAATACAAGGATTATAAATACTGTACATACAATATTCTTAATACTCAATGAATGCCTCCTGCTTACGCAAGAAAGCTCTGTACAAATTCCTCTAACAAATCTACATCTGACATTTCCTTAGCCGCAGCAATTTCTCTCTCACTATCCTTATCCAAAGTCTTTCTTCCTCCAGACTCCGAAAGTTCTCTTTCTTCCTCTAAAATCACCTGCTTTAACTCGTCATTTTTTGCAGCGCCTTCCATAAATGCCTCCTCCATTGTCGCATCTAATAGTCTGAACTCCTTAGAACCTCCTTGGTTTCGAATCACTCGATTGACAAGATAGTTTTCGAGATAATCCACTAGCTGAATTTGCATTTGCCGTTTCTTGCTCTTTATTCCAAATATATGAAAGAACACAAACAAACATGCCAAAACTACACCATAAGAAAATAATATTTCAACCAAAATAGTATTTGAACCACCTGTGTTGTATATGTAGAATGCCATTCCGCCTGCTATTAAAGTTACCACTCCTGCAGAAAGAGCCGGTGTTTTTTCCAAAAAAGAATAAGACACACCCATAAATCGCAGCTTCAAAAGGTACTTGTCCACATACGCCGCCACGTTACGCACATGATAATCCATTCCATAAATCGTCTCGAACTGATTCTTCAAATTCACCATAATTTTCTTTTTGGTTGTTTTCATATTTGCAGATGCTTTGACATAACTTTTTAGAGATAAGGTTGTCAACCATTGCATAAATATGCTTATCAATCCAAATAATAAAATACTACACATAAATACATGATTAAAAATAAATTCTGTTATCATTGCTTCTCTCCTATATCTTTATTACAAAATGCGTTTCTTCCAGTGCCATTTTGTTACTATATGGGATATTTTACTGATCCACCTTTATCCTCTCAATATCTCTTCATCGTAACATTTCACGGCTTTAAGAGATAAAATGTGGATTTTAGCCAAAGTTTTACACCAGCCGACACTTTTAGCACATTTTCAAATGGGAGCACTTGTGCTATACTATCCCTGAAAGAGAGGTATCACACATGACATATAAAACACAGGGCGTTTGCTCACAACAAATTGATTTTGAAATCGAAGATAACAAGGTAACAAATGTGCAATTCTTAGGTGGTTGCAACGGTAACACACAGGGTCTTTCCAAATTAATCGAAGGAATGGATGTCAACGAAGCCATTTCTCGTCTTGAAGGAATAAAATGTGGATTCCGTGACACTTCTTGTCCTGACCAACTGGCAAAGGCATTAAAGCAAGCATTATAAAGCCTACATAGAATCAAACTATGATTAATGTCTTAATGCTAAACAATAAAATTACAGGAAAGGATTGTGCTATGAAGAAAATCGTACTCACAGGTGGCGGAACCGCTGGTCATGTCACCCCAAACATCGCATTGCTACCAAGCTTGCAGGAAGCAGGTTTTGAGGTACACTATATCGGCTCCTACAACGGAATCGAAAAGAAATTAATTGAAGATATGGGCATACCTTATTACGGAATATCATCCGGAAAACTTAGAAGATACTTTGATATGAAGAACTTTTCGGATCCATTTCGCGTAATCAAGGGATTTGGCGAAGCAAACCATATATTGAAAAAAATCAAACCCGATGTAGTATTCTCCAAAGGTGGCTTTGTGACAGTTCCCGTTGTAATTGCGGCGAAGAAAAACAAAATTCCTGCCATTATTCACGAATCGGATATGACACCTGGTCTAGCAAACAAGCTATGCATTCCTTCTGCAGAGCGTGTGTGCTGTAACTTCAAAGAAACCTTTGATTTGCTGCCCGAAGGAAAAGCAGTCCTTACAGGAACGCCAATTCGAAAGGAATTATTTGAAGGTAGCGCTGCAAAAGCGGCTGAATTTTGTAGTTTGTCTGTGGATAAACCAACCATCTTAGTCGTAGGAGGAAGCACAGGTAGCGTTGTCGTAAATAAAGCCGTAAGAGATAGCTTAGATGAAATTTTGAAAACCTATCAGGTCATTCACCTATGTGGTAAAGGAAACTTAGATGAAACACTCAACAACAAACAAGGCTATGCACAGTTTGAATATATTTCAAAAGAATTACGAGATTTGTTTGCTTTAGCTGACTTAGTTGTCTCTCGTGCTGGTGCCAATGCAATCTGTGAATTGCTAGCACTAAAGAAACCAAATATCTTGATTCCGCTTTCTAAGGCTGCCAGTCGAGGTGACCAGATATTGAATGCAAAGTCTTTCAAGAAAAACGGTTTCAGCTATGTAATCGAAGAGGAAGAATTAAGCACGGCATCCTTGCTAAATGCAATTCGTGATGTTGCAACACACAAGGAAGAATATATCAAAGCAATGGAACAAAGTGAAATGTCTGATTCTATTGGAACGATTATGAATTTGATT
>CAYTOQ010000161.1:0-4108 GCA_964439445.1 uncultured Clostridium sp.
ATATCCGGTTCTGATTTCGTGGAAATGTTTGTCGGTGTCGGCGCGTCCCGTGTACGTGATTTGTTCGCGGAAGCAAAGCGCAATGCACCAGGTATTGTTTTTATTGATGAGATTGATGCGGTAGCTAGACGTAGAGGTACTGGTCTTGGTGGCGGTCATGATGAGCGTGAGCAGACCTTGAACCAGATGTTGGTTGAGATGGATGGTTTCTCTGTAAATGAGGGTATTATTGTTTTAGCGGCAACCAACCGTGTAGATATATTAGATCCTGCGATTCTTCGTCCAGGTCGTTTTGATCGTAAGATTAATGTAGGTAGACCGGATGTGAGAGGAAGAGAAGAGATTCTTAAGGTTCACACGAAGAAGAAGCCTTTAAGCGAGGATGTGGACTTACAGGAGATTGCCAGAACAACGGCAGGTTTTGCAGGTGCGGATTTAGAGAATTTGATGAATGAGTCGGCAATTTGTGCGGCAAAGGATAATCGTAAATATATTATTAAAGAAGATGTAGATAAAGCATTTATCAAGGTAGGAATCGGTACAGAGAGAAAATCTCGTCTTGTTCCAGAAAAGGAGCGTCGCATTACGGCTTATCACGAGGCAGGCCACGCGATTTTGTTCCATTTACTAGAGGGTGTTGGTCCGGTCTATACCGTGTCCATTATTCCAACTGGACAGGGAGCAGCGGGATATACAATGCCACTTCCTGAAAATGACAATGTGTTCAATACAAAGGGCAAGATTTTACAGGATATTAAGGTAAGTCTTGGTGGAAGAATTGCGGAAGAAATGATTATGGATGATATTACAACCGGTGCGTCTCAGGATATCAAGCAGGCGACTGCGGCAGCTAGAGCAATGGTTGTGAAGTATGGTATGTCAGACAAATTAGGTTTGATTAATTATGAGACAGACAATGATGAGGAGACCTTTGTCGGAAGAGATATCGGACATCAGCGTTCTTTGAGTGGTAAGACTGCATACGCAATTGACGAAGAGGTAAAGCGTATTGTGGATGAGTGTTATCAGGAAGCAAGAAGAATACTTGAGGAAAATGTGGATGTATTGCACCGATGTGCGGAGCGTTTGCTTGAGAAGGAGCGTATCGACAGAGAAGAATTTGAGTCTTTGTTTGATGCAAATGCTACCAAGCCCGTTGAAGTTTAATAATTCTTCGACAAAAATATGGTTTTGAGTAGGTTATGTCAGTCGAAATATGTTGTGCATTTTGTTAAAAATGTATTGACGATATGTTTGAATTGAGCAATATATACAAAATATTGATGTTTTGAAAGGGTGTTTTCAAGTGGGTTTGACGTTTTGCACAAAACTTTTATGAAAATAAATGATTGTTTGTGAACACTTTCAAAACAAAATGAATATAATAATATTTGTAACCCCCCCAATACATTATATAGTTTTTTTGCTACACCCCATAAGTAACAAAAAAATACCTTCTCCAAAAAGGGCAGTCGTTCGTTGGCTGTCCTTTTTACTTTGTGCGTAAAATGAGCCACGCGCGGCCAAGATACGTCGTCTGTGGCTGTGGATGGTTATAGGGTTCTCTTTTGTTTTGGATGGAATTTCATTGCCATATTTGTAAGAATAAGGTAAAATATTAAATGTGTGATTGCGTGTTTGCTCATGCATAGGGTTAGTATATAGAAAGAAAAATTCATGATATAGATAATATCGTGTTGGAGGATAGTATGGGTTTCTCTTTTAAAAATTTTACAAAGGCGCAAAAGGTTATCAATTATGTGTTTCAGAATAAGCCAGCGTTAAGACCAGAGTCGTTGTTCTGCGATGGAACAGGGGATTATTGTGTTCCGCCAGAACCGATGCCGGGAGATGCGGTAACCTTGAAATTCCGTACAGCAAAGAGTAACGTAGATATTGTATATCTCATTTGTGATGGCGAGCGTATTAAGATGGAAGTGGTTGAGACAGATAAGGCATTTGATTACTATGCAGCAACTATTCCACCATTGGCGGAGGAGATTATCGAGTATTACTTTGAGATTGTGTCTGGTAATTCTACCTGTTATTTTAATAAATTAGGACCACAGGTTGAGATTAATCCAACCTATAACTTTCGTATTGCGCCAGGCTTCTCTACTCCGGATTGGGCAAAGGGTGCGGTGTTCTATCAGATTTATGTGGACCGCTTTTGCAATGGTGATCGAAGCAATGATGTATTGGATAATGAGTATTATTACATTGGTGAAGGAACGAGACAGATTACAGATTGGGGCAAATACCCAGATGCAATGGATGTCCGTTGTTTTTACGGTGGAGATTTGCAGGGTGTAATCAATAAGCTTAATTATTTGCAGGATTTAGGTGTTGAGGTTATTTATTTGAACCCTATCTTTGTATCCCCGTCAAATCACAAATACGATATTCAGGACTATGATTATATAGACCCACATTTCGGACGTATTGTAAAGGATGAGGGAGAGTGTTTGAAAAATGG
Organism: uncultured Clostridium sp.; assembly: GCA_964439445.1. Taxonomy (GTDB): domain Bacteria; phylum Bacillota; class Clostridia; order Lachnospirales; family Lachnospiraceae; genus CAG-590. Next base: position 2,477 of record CAYTOQ010000161.1, read on the forward strand.
TGACACTCTGAATAAGAACTCAACTAGATATATTACCCGTGTAACCAACAAAGAGAATCTAGAGGCTAGTAATGAGTTATTCCGTCAGCTTGTGGAGGAGGTACATCGTCGTGGTATGAAGATTATCCTAGATGGTGTATTTAATCATTGTGGTTCATTTAACAAATGGTTGGATAGGGAATTGATTTACGAGAATCAGGAGGAATATGAAAAGGGTGCATATCCTGCGAAGGATAGTCCGTATCATAATTTCTTCAAATTCCATGATGAAAATGCATTTCCATACAATGGTACCTATGATGGGTGGTGGGGACATGACACCTTGCCGAAGTTAAATTATGAAGGTTCGAAAGAGCTTTATCAATATATATTAGATGTAGGTCGTAAATGGGTATCTCCGCCTTATAACGTGGATGGATGGAGATTGGACGTTGCGGCGGACTTGGGTCATTCGGAGGAGTTTAATCACAGATTCTGGAGAGATTTTAGAAAAGTGGTGAAGGAAGCCAATCCGAATGCGATTATTTTGGCAGAGCATTACGGTGACCCTTACAATTGGTTGCAGGGTGACCAGTGGGATACAGTTATGAACTATGATGCATTTATGGAGCCAATTACATGGTTTTTGACGGGTGTGGAAAAGCATTCTGACGAGTTCCGTGGAGATTTGCTTGGTAATCCGGATGCATTTGTCGGTTCTCTTCGTCATCATATGAGTCGTTTTCAACAGCAGTCGCTGGAGGTTTCTATGAATGAGCTTTCCAACCATGATCATTCAAGGTTCTTAACTCGTACCAATCGTCGTGTGGGCCGTACTCATACATTGGGACCAGATGCAGCAAATGAGAATGTCAATAAGGGTGTGCTTCGAGAGGCGGTGGTTTTCCAGATGACCTGGCCTGGTGCGCCTACCATTTATTATGGTGATGAGGCTGGTATGTGTGGTTGGACAGATCCGGATAACAGAAGAACGTATCCGTGGGGACATGAGGATAGGGAGTTGATTCTGTTCCATCGTGATATGATTAAGATACATAAGGAAAATGAAGTACTAAAGCGTGGCTCAGTTATGTTTTTATATGGTGCACATAAGGTGATTGCCTATGGACGTTTTAATCGCAAAGATAAGATTGTTGTGGTAATGAATAATAACTATGAGGAAGTGAACTTATCCTTAGATGTGGACCGTTTGGGAATGGTGAATGGAGATACATTGAAGCAGTTGATTCTTACGACAGAAGAAAATTACATTCTTGAGCCAAAGATTCATAGAGTAGAAAACAATCAGTTGTTTATTTCTATGCCGAAGATTTCAGCGATTGTGTTGAAGGCGGAATAAGGAATGGCATTGAGATATTTTTGTATGATTATATTGTGAGATAGGAATGTCGCTTGCGACATTCTTTCTTATTTAATGCTTGCTTTTTCCTATTGATTGAGATATAATGACAAGCGGTCGTAAAATGACCAATTGAATAAATGGACGGATTCCCGAGTGGCCAAAGGGGACAGACTGTAAATCTGCTGCATATTGCTTCGGTGGTTCGAATCCACCTCCGTCCATTCAGCTTAATAGCTATGCCGGCGTGGCGGAACTGGCAGACGCACAGGACTTAAAATCCTGCGGGACTT
>CAYTOQ010000162.1:0-4100 GCA_964439445.1 uncultured Clostridium sp.
GCTTGAAAGTCAGTAAAATCAAGCGTTTGGGAGATAATCAGCAGACACTAATTACTAAACGTAAAATATCTTTAAATATAACTCTCAATATTATTGAAATTTGTGCGTGCTTTAATAATCCTTAGGACATGGGGCAATTCTCAGTATATATTTTACCTCTTTCAGTAATTCATCCTCTGTCAAATCGTAGGGAAAAGGATCTGCATCCTCCATAACATTATTAATAAGTTCATCATATGTTCCGCATTCTATCACAATAAACGGTTTACCAGAGAAACATACTTCATCCACTCTATAATACTGGCCCATATATTCATAAGCTGACCTTGTAGAAATATTTTCCACAATATCTTTTCCAGAATGAGAAAGTGTTCTTTGTTCATAAGGCAAGTCAACAGATACTTCATTACCACCAAGCATCACTATGAATTGCTCTACTTTATCTTTTATTGTTTCAAATTCTTTTCTTGTGACACATTCATATATCCACATATCTATTACTTCTCCGCCAATATCAAATTCATGTGTGTTTTCAAGTTTTTTATAAGACTGAAATAATACGTTTCTTTCGTCTTTAAGAAAAGGTGAAAGTTTACATCATCTCTCCATCACTTTCCAACAATACTAATTCGTCTACATTTTGCATCTGATTTATCCTCTTCGTCCTATTTATAGTACTAGCCTTTTACTTCAAATTCATCTCTTCGTACTACTTAAGTTTTTTATTCTTCTCGCAAACCAGTTACAATACATTTTGCGAACTGATCACATAATGATTTATCAACAACTTCCTCCAAAGCACTTGATATTATCTCATTAGCACTGGTCACTTCTTTTTCATCAATTATGACTAATGGCAACAATAAAAGAAAAAGACGATTGTCTTTTCGGTTCTCCATATAGTCCAACAAATCTGCAAAAGGGAAAATTTGAATCTTATATTCCCCACCAGTACATGCAATCTGTCTATCATTTATATAAAAAACTGTATCACCTGGGTGAAACTCAATTTTTAAAGTTTTAGTATCTGTAAGTTTACACATGAATATTTCCGGCTCATCAACATAACCATCTGCTTTCTCAAAAATCCCATCATAATATCGTGTAAACTCATTCCACCAATTTATATCAATATCAATTATTTCATTTTCTTCCGCCAAATCGTATAATGTCATATCAGACTCCTCGTCTAACGCCGTAGGAAACGAAGTAACAATATAACCAGTCCAAAATTGTCTATTTTGAAACCCCAAATCATCTAAAGAAACCATATATCTATTCCTCCACAAACTTCAAACAATTACGTGCTTTTAAACTCATTACATAACTGAAATAATCTCGCATCTACAATCTGTTATGATACCGAAAACTAGTGGTAACAGTATCACAATTCCCCTTCCAAATACATTGCATAAGACCAAAATGCCTCCTTTGGAGCATCATCTAAAAGCCACATAAGTGACTCTTGTATAATATCTACCCACAAATTTAATTGGGCTGTTTGTTCCTCGGTCAATAACTTATTAGACCCTAGCATCCCATTTGGCGACGCCCAAACTCTTGCCAAAAAACCATTTATCCATTTAGGATTATCAATATTCTCATTTCTGCCCTAATGATATGACAACAATTCTTTAGCTTCGTCTATACTCATATTTCTTCTTCCTTTTGTAATTATTCAAGTGGAAAATCAAATCTTCATATATTCTCATCGTACCTCTAGACCTATGATTCTTCGGTACTCCTTTGCATTCTCACAATCCGAAACAATTCCTGATTGTGCATCCAAACAAAACGGTAACATCTGCCAATATTCATTACCACATGCTCCTATTAATAACAACTGTTCAAAATATGTATTAAAATCTTTACCAAGAATATATCCATGTCCTTCGCCGTCATCATGACTAAGATATACCACTGGTGGATTGGTTTCATTTTCTTTCACATCAAATGCTATAACATCTCCATTTGGAACATTCATAAATCCTAATTTATGATGCCAAACAGCATCATACTCATCATCTTCATTGTTAAAACAATTTTCTACCCAACCATCTCTTGCATTCTCTGCATCCGCTAATTCTTCTAATGATATTAGAAATGTAGCAGAGAAAATCTCATCCAACTCATCTAGCAGTTCAAAATCATCTGGTAACCATGCTGAAAACTCACATCTTTTCGAATACTGCAAAAAGAAATCCCTAATCTGTAATGGTATTTTTCTGTTCATTTGATTTTCAAGTTCTTCCACTTCTTCAATGCTTGCCGGTTTCTCTACTACTAATTCAGTTTCTGCCCCAATACTTTCATATGCACTTTTTATCTTTAATAACAACTCATCTACCTTTTTGTAATCCATAATATACTTCTCCTTGCTTTTCTAACTAAAACATACTCATACGCATTGCTTACTTCGACATTCATTGTTACAATTTCAAATAACACAAACCTTCTGCCATCTTTAACTAACTTGAGCTAATCTTAGACTAAACTTGGACTAATTCGATCTAATCTTGGACTATTTTTTATCTTCGGCACTCTTCGGCATTCTTCGGCACTCAAGCCATATCTTATACTTGCACACACTTGCATACTACTTGCACACCACTTGCGCATACTTACACAGTAAACTAGAACTTAATCACAAATTTTATGGCATTACCGCTTTGTATTCTTTACATATTTCTGCTTTGAGCTTTGTGGTTTTTCCGGTATTGTCATGTCTACCGGTCTATTATTCTCAAAATGATTAATATATCCGCTTCCACAATATGGACAAAATAAATTATTACCTACCCACTGTTCTGTTATTACTCGTATTTTTTGAAAATTGCTACTATATGCAGAAGCATTTCCTACATCCATCTGCAAATCCATATCCTTACTCCATCAATGGTTCCAATAATATATTTCCTTCAAATCTCTTTTTGATTTTCTCAATGTTATCTTTTAATATCTCAATCAAAAAACAACTGCGTTTTGTATTCAAAGCAGCCTCACCTATAACACCACTACCTGCAAAAGAATCAAGAACAATCTCGCCCTCATATGTAACATATTGTAAGATCTGTTCACACAACGATATAGGTAATTCACTTTGATGTATTTTTTTATTCTTCGGAATAGGTTGCACATCAAACATCGCCGGTAACATACCATTGCACCCACTCATATAACAAGCTTGTCCCATTGCATCTGACTTTTTCTTGTCATAACGCATGCTTCTTGCCTTACCTTTTGAAAATATCATAACATCTTGTGTATTCTTTGCCTTACGTCCGGTGTTACTTACAAATGTTCCCTTTTTCCACGGTACTTTTGAATAGTATATAAATCCAGCCTCTTTCGCATATCGCTTAATCTGATACAAGTATTCATAATTATTTTCATTTTCTGCAGGAAGTATCTCCACCAAAAAGCAACCTTCCTTCAGTACCCTAGCTTTCTCTTTAAAATCTTCTAACGAATACTTAAAACATTCGTATTGAGCAAAAGCTCTTGTTCCGCCTTTATTGGACTTTGGGTCAAGCCATGGATGGTCCGTAAAGATACAATCAATACTATTATCTTCAAACATTGATAGATCTCTACCATCACCCTCTAAAAGTACGCATACATTCTCTGCATCAATCGTCTTATATACGCCCTTGGCTATTCTTTCAAAGCGGATACCTAAGTTGTCATATATCCTAGCTCGAATGGTTTCCTTTGGTTTTTCGCAATTTGCCTCATACGCATCGGCAAGAGTAAATTTCTCTTTCTGCTTAAAACAGTTAAATAATTTGTCTGCTAATGTCATAGTTGAACATCTCCTTAATATAATAGTGATTCGATTTTATCATAGAGATTGGACATACTATGGCATTAGAAATGAAAACACAGTATTATTTTATCACTCCACATCATCTTTCACAATAACATAAAAATATTCACAGGCCTGAGAGCAGACCTGCCACTCATCTTACGGACTCACTACGTTCGTCCATAAGCCGAGTGTCATGCCTTCAAATAGTCAGCAATAAAAATAGAAGCCCCAAAGTGAGCTCTCTTTGAGACTTCCATTTTATTCCTGACTGCTCTCAGTCCATTTCCTACTC
>CAYTOQ010000163.1:0-4079 GCA_964439445.1 uncultured Clostridium sp.
CAGTTTTGTTTAGTTATTTATTATAGGAGGATACAATCGTGGCAATCGGAAAAAGAATTAAATTTATTCGTACACTTCGCAACTTAAAACAGAAAGACCTCGGGGCAATGATTGGTTTCAAAGGTAAAACTACTGATGTGCGTATCGCACAGTACGAGTCTGAAACCAGAGTTCCAAAGGAAGACATTCTTTCCTCACTGGCAGATGCGTTACAGGTAAGTCCAAAAGCATTGTCTGTGCCGGACATTGATACATACAAAGGAATTCTTCATACATTTTTTGCATTGGAAGATATGTATGGTTTTAAAATCAGCACAAACTCTGACGAGTTAACCATCTCTTTGGATATGGATAACCCTGCTTATGATTCCTTAAATGAACTCTTCTCCCACTGGCAAAGAGAAGCCATTGCACTTGCAAATGGTGAAATCAGCAAGGAAGAATACGATAACTGGCGTTACAACTATCCAGAGTCAGAAGCTACTAGAACGAAGAAACTCTTGAAAGCAGCCAAGAAGAAAAACAAATAAAGAAAAGCATAGAAAAACCTTACTGTCATTCGCAATCTGCAAAAACAGTAAGGTCTTTTTATGCTTCTATAAATAGAGATTATTTTTTAGTAAATATGAACTGTCAGCTCGCAAACGTTCCGTTTTCTCGCTGGAGGCGTTCCGCCCTATATCGTGCTGAGAAAGAACCCCTTAGCAAGTAAACTTGCACGTGCTTCTTCTCGCACGATGCAGTTCAAAATGTTGCCAAAACGTTGCCAACGCTTAAACATTTTTGTTTGAAACCATTGTGTTTACTAGCTTTATTCACTCAAAAAGTCTACTCAAACTCAATCGTCGCAACAGGCTTCTTTGTCAACTCGAAACATACTCGGTTAACGCTTGGAACCTCTGCTGTAATTCTGTCAGCAATCTTCTCTAAGATATCATAATCCACTCTCTCGATGGTTGCTGTCATGGCATCGATGGTGTTTACCGCACGGATAACTACCATGTAGCCCATGCTTCTCTCATGATTTCTAACACCAACAGCCTTGAAATCAGGTACTACTGTGAAGTACTGCCATACCTTCTTATCTAAGCCAGCCTTAGCGAACTCCTCGCGAAGGATTGCATCAGACTCACGAACTGCCTCAAGGCGGTCACGAGTGATTGCACCAAGACAACGAACTCCAAGTCCTGGTCCTGGGAATGGCTGACGGTATACCATGTGTGGTGGAAGACCAAGCTCGATACCACATTCACGTACCTCATCCTTGAACAACTGTAACAATGGCTCAACCAATTCAAACTGCATGTCCTCTGGAAGACCACCAACGTTGTGATGAGACTTAACCATCTTTGCTGTCTTTGTTCCACTCTCAATAATATCTGGATAAATGGTACCCTGACCTAAGAAGTCGATACCCTCTAACTTTCTAGCTTCCTCCTCGAATACGCGGATGAACTCGCCACCGATAATCTTTCTCTTTTCCTCTGGGTCAGCAACACCCTCAAGCTTACCTAAGAAACGGTCTGTTGCATCTACATATACAAGGTTTGCATTTAACTGGTTCTTGAATACTTCTACTACGTCTTCTGACTCGTTCTTACGCATCAAACCATGGTTAACATGCACACATACTAACTGCTGGCCAATTGCCTTAAGAAGCAATGCTGCCACAACGGATGAATCTACACCGCCGGACAACGCCAACAATACCTTTTTATCTCCAACCTGACGACGAACCGCTTCAATCTGATCTGCTACGAAGTTCTTCATATTCCAGTTTGCTTCCGCCTTACATGTATCAAATACAAATGCCTTCATAGTTGCATCATCCGGTAACTCTGCTAACTGCTGCTCACACTTTGCAGTTGGGTGGTCGATAGACATCACTGGGAATCCACAATCATAGATAGCTGGGTCTATATCAACCGCCACACCATCTACCACACGGTTTTCACCACCATTTAAAATGATACCTTTCACATTGTCTAATGCCTTAAGTGCATCTGGTGTAATGTCATGTGGATGAATCTCACTGTACACGCCAAGAGCACGAATCTGGCGGGCAACTACAGTATTTTCTGTACTACCCATGTCTAAAATGACAATCATATCCTGTTTCATCGTCGATTTCTCCTTTTTCTAATTATTTATGTTAGGCAGTCGCAAAACCATAGGTACGGTATCGCTCCTGTCTAATTATCTCTTGTAATCATCACTGCAACACATTTAAATATCAGTTATGTATTATTTATATCTGTCACAGGAAAAATATTACTTTGCTATTATAGTATAAATTTTTTTCAAGTAAAAGAGTTTTTTTAGGAATTGTAAAATTTTAGGTAAATGTTATAATCTCCCTAACAATATTTATTCAAAATAAAGAAACTATCCACAAAGGATACACATCATATAAGGAGAATAACCAATGAAAACAAAATGCACATCATGTGGCAAGGCATTTGATTACGTCAAATACGGCGGAACCTGTCCCAAATGCGGACAGGTGCAACTGTCTTCATCCCACGAACCTGATACCACCAAGTCAACCAAAGTCAAAAATACCAGTCCGGCATCTCCGAAAAAAAAGCATTATCACATAACCATCATTCTTTTGATTGCCATTATATGCGTTGCTATTATTCCAATTCTAATTTGCAAAAAGGTAAATGACGATAATAAGAAAGCCCTAACCATGACAACCCTTCCGGAACCAGAAGTATATCACCAACAGGAAGCAATTTCCTTTGATACCTCTTCCGGACCGGCAACTTTGACCATTACCCAGGCCGTTGTAGATTCCGCTTATCAACAAAACACACCGTCTGGCTATGAACTAGTTGCCATCTATTACCAAATTAACGCAGAGGCAGAATCCGAATATAGCTACGAACAAGTACCTTATGATATTCAATTTGGTGCTAATCCGTACCTAGTAACCACAGAAAACTACTATTTAAAACCATTGCCAACCTATAAGTTTGATCAATATTCGAACCTAAGCAATACTGAAATGGACGCACTTGGAATATCAGAAGAGTTCGAATACAAAAATGGCATCCTTTATTTTCTTGTTAGAGAGCACGACACTGCAGCATTAAGAATCAATGTGCAACATGTAGACCGTGTCAACTATGATGCCGTCAAAACCTTGAAGCGCGTCATTGAAATACAGGATTTGGAGGTGGATAGATAATGCGTTTTGTCTCATCAATTATCAACGTCATTATTCAATTTTTGATTTGGCTATTTAAAAAAGGCGGAATCAATGCCATATTGGCACTAATTCTCATAATCGAAATACCAATTATGATTTTTTACTATACGGAAAACTATACAAACTACAAATATGAAGATGTATATCAGATGGAAAATGTATCTGACATTCTTACTCTGACCTACAAGGAGCTTCCTTATTATACCTCCGATCAATTTCAGACAGGCACATGCTACCGCTTAGTAAATATTCAGTGTAGTAATTACTATATTAATGACGTCACTTATCCCAATCTATACTTTGAAGATCAGAACGGAAACTCCGTCCATGCGGATTGTTGTGACTATTATAACAACTTATATCAGTCCTACCAATATGGAGGAGAGTGTGTTATTCCACCCGGAACAGTTGTAAAAATACCTTATATTTTATCGATACCATACCAAAGACTGTCCGATATTGATCAGCTTATTATATACGACTCCTATATATCAACTGATGTGATTCCGGATTCCATACTGGAAAAAGAGGGATTATTACTCAGAACAACATTTGACAGATAAGGTAATAACATACAAATTATCAAAAAAAAATAAAATAAGTATTTTCAAATGCAGAATAGGTGTGCTACAATGCGATTAGTGATTTCACTTGTTTACAAGGGTGAAATCGCTGAGCGGATTGCATACACACACACGAAGTATGCAATATGCTAAATGCAATGAAGACTTTATATAACAAAGGAGACTTTATCATGAAAAAAGTATACGAAGGAAAGACAAAAGATGTTTATCAGCTTGACAACGGCAACGTAATGCTGAAGTTCAAGGATGACTGTACCGGAAAAGATGGTGTATTTGATCCC
>CAYTOQ010000164.1:0-3667 GCA_964439445.1 uncultured Clostridium sp.
TATCTTTACACAATTCATTCTGGCAATAAGTTACTTTATCTATGCTCATATTCACTCACACTCCAACATCTACGACTACATCATAGCATTTGTACATTATAAATCTTTCAGTTTCCGCTTCTTCATGTGTCTTAATTTACCATTATTCTTGTGCTGATAATTCAAACGCCTCCATTGTTTTCTTTTCAATGAGCTATTCACCCCAGCTTCATAATTCCAATACACTTCATAAGGTGTTTCTGGTCTATTACTGCAAAATGCTAATTTAAACCAAAATAACTGGCGTGGTATATTTCCTGTTGTAAAATCTTTGGATAAACTTTTTGATTTCATTTATTCCCTTCCACCTGCTGCATATTCATTCATGCAAATATCAAGCACCTCTCGCACTGGCTGAATCAATGCCTGCTCATACTGGCATTTCCACATCACTTCCTGGCTAAGCTTTCCGTCCACGATTCCATCTATGCTTTCACCACTCTCAATTGGACACTCATTATCATATATGTAACACAACACATTATATGCATGGTCAACCACTAGATTCTGATCCATTCCGTGAAAATGATATTGCACGTCTGGTAAAAACAAAGTACTCATTCCCAAGCTGTCAACCACCATATCTTCGGTTCCCTGAATATTGAAAAAACGAACGTTGACTGCAAAATAGATAAATCTCTCATCTCTTGGATAATCGTGATTACGGATGGTGTCTGCATCAAATAGTTTTCCGCAGTTTTGGAAGTACACTGCCTTACAGGTCGGAAACATTTCTACCAAAGCCTCTAAGAAATCCATATCCAGTTCAGCACGCTCTTTGTAATGTAATGCTGCTGCCATCATATCTGTGGCAAAGACCTGATACTTACATGACTCCAACAGCTCTTCGCTATTCTTGCAGTTCCACATATTACTGCGTTCCAGTACTCCAATTTTCGATGCATCGAACTCATCACATCCCATAACGGATAACAATGGTGGAACCTTTGCATCCGCAAATTCAGCTAAATATTTGTTAGCTGCAAATCCAGCCATCTTCTCATCATAGGAATAATTTTCAACCTCTCCAAGATGTTTTTTCATAACGGAAGTCATGAAATCCTTATCTGGCATTTCACATGGTTCCTCAAATAGCAACTGCATCACAAAGACTATACCTGGAACTACCTTGTCTTTTTCATCCAAATTCTGTTCTAATACTGGTTTTTTCTTAAAAATCTTGTTAAATAAGCCCATCTTTTGCTTCCCTTTCTACTTCAATGAATTTGCCACCATGCATATCAAATATTCTAATCCCATACACCACAAGCAACAAATACCATCATATCTTCTTTAATAGCAAGATATGTATGATCACCTGCATAACTTCCTCCAAGTTCAATGCACAATGCATTCTCTATCAAATCGGAATACTTTTTGATTTCGATTTCCGCAATATTATTGCTTCTAGCATAATACTGTATCTCTTGAACAAGAAAATTTGATGTTATCTGTTTTAAACGCAACTCTCTAAATCCGAAGTATGTTCGATATACGTTTTGATTATTTGCCTCACTAGCTTTCAAATATGAATGGCGTTTTTCTTCACTTATATTCCAGAAATCTTGTTCCCACTCTTCATTGTAAGCCATGATAGACAGGATACACCTGATATATGTATTTTTCAAATTTGTACTTACATAATCTTTAGGAAAACGTAGCACATCTACCATTATACCCAATGGATAATTTTTATACCAATCTACATGCTCCTCTTCAATAGAAATCCATTCCAGTTTTATAGCGCTTTCTTTGCATTCTTCATAATTCGTTAAAAAAATAGATAACTCATTTATTATTTCAGACTGTTTCAACATTTATCATACATCCTTATTCTCCATTATTAATTTCCATAACTTCCAATTATGAAATCACATAGCAAATTAAATGTCCCAACTCACAAATTTACTCCTCTGGTTTTTATATCTTATCGCTCTCTTTCGTCTAAAAATTCATTTTTATATGTTTCTTTAATAGGCAACCAACCATGTAATTCTACCATAATCATCTCTTATTCATCCGGGTTTGTCATTTGTTCCAAAAATTCAAATTCCAATGATATTATTTCTTTCATCGCAATTTGTTCTCTATGTCTTGCTTCTATACCATCCGCTTCCGCCCATAAAAATGGATAGAATGAAACACCTTTATTCAAATCTATGTTTCTTATTTCATCCTTCCAATTCTCCCAACGATAGTCAATGTAAAATGTATCTGTATCACCCTGTACACACCAATACAAAAACTGTGAAAGAGAAATTTCCATATCTTCCATTTCTAAAGTATCTGGTGCCAAATATGCTATATTTCCATTTTCCAAAATGACAAATAAACCTCCAAGGATATTTTCTCCGATTACTATATTATCATATGGAAAAATCTGATTTCTTTCAGCAAAGTTTACTTTTCCTGCTCCATAAAGACGTATCCAATGGTCAATTACAATTCCACCAGTATTATAAATGATACAACCTAACGTACTTTCTGGCGCAATTTTATACTTCTGCTCGATATCATTCAATACTATTTGTTCTATTGGAAGAAGCTGTATGTCTTTCTCAGATTCTTCTATACTCTTTACAATTGCATTCCAACGCTCATTTACTGACATTGTCCTATCCTCCAGAACATATTAACTAAAATACTCCGATGCATAATACTCTGATACAAATTCTATGTAATAATTGATACCTTTCATTTCCTGTTCCATACCTTCTGCAATCATTTGTTCAAATGATTTTTCTACAAGATAAAAAGGTTCACCTGTGTATGCCACAATGGAATCCTTAAATGTCAAATGTTCAACCGCAGTTAATTTTGCTGGAACACAAATTGCTACCTTTGTTTTTCTTGCAAACGGTTTTGGAAGCTGTTTAATATAATGTTCCATTGTTCTTCTAAAAATTGCAAAATCCGCCACAACGCCCCATTTCATTGGATTAACCACAACAATATTATTGTCTTGCAAGTGTTCTCTACAAACTTTTCCTACTGCATAGATTTTATTGGAAGTCTTATCAAAAGCACACAAAATCTCGTCCTCTAAAATCAATTGCTTATCCTTGGAATAGATACGAATTGTTACCGGTTTGTATCCCTTTTTATCAATATTATCCATATACTTCTCACCTGCTTTATTTTAATTGGTCTCCACTTCCACATACAATTCTTTTCTCAGTTCTTCGCAAAGGGAAGCCATTTCTAGCATTTCTTCCTCGTCCATCATTTCACTTAGATTGTAAGTAAGTGGTGCGGCTACAAAATCCATAAGAGCCTTATTCATTAACGCATGCTCCTCTTGTGTAGCTGTAATAAAAACCTTGCAATCATCTTCCTCTTCCAATAATTCGCTTAAGTTCACACTTCCACTCATTTTACACTCTAGCATTAATGCAGCAAGGTCAGTAAGAAGGTCAATTGCATAATAAATCTCTGCCTCGACTCCATCCACCGGCACCAAAAGCCCCTCTGCTTCTTGGAATTCACCATTCAGCTTGTCCACTCCAGTATCAGAAAAAATTTCACCCAAAGAAATTTCTTCTTTTTCTTTGCCAGCCAAGTATTCCAAAAGTGTCAAACTGTCATCTGTACCACCGATATAATTGTCCCAATATTTTTCAATATACAT
>CAYTOQ010000165.1:0-3525 GCA_964439445.1 uncultured Clostridium sp.
CACCGACCGTTTCGCAAAGCCAGAAGAAGTTGCAAAAGCGATGTATTGGTTGGCTACAGAGTCACCAGAGTATATCAATGGAGTGTGCTTGGATATTAATAATGGTGCATTTCCAAGGTAGATGATTGATAGTATAAGATATAGCACTTTCGGGTGCTATATTTTTGTTTGACGGCTATATAAAATAGTGTTTCGTACATAAAAGTGTTGTTAGAGGTGGAATTTTCGTACATAAAAATGTAACCGTGAATAGAATTTTCGTACATAAAAATGTTGAAATGGCATAAACTATCCTGTATAATTCTTGATAAGAGAGGTGATGCGCAATGGAACGTTATGCAATGAAAACATTGATTCAATGGAAGAATAGTACGAATCGTAAGCCGATGATTATTCGCGGAGCAAGACAAGTTGGAAAAACTTGGCTGATGAAAGAGTTTGGAAAAACGCAGTTTGAAGATTATGTATATTTTAATTTTGATGAAAATCCGAGATTAGGAGAAATCTTTAATGGAGATTTGAATGTAGAAAGAATCATTTTGGCATTAAGCGCAGAGAGTGGTAAATCAATAAAGCCGGAACATACATTATTAATTTTTGATGAGATTCAAGAGGTTCCGAGGGCATTAACATCCCTCAAGTATTTTAATGAAAATGCACCAGAATATGTGATTGTTGCGGCTGGTTCTTTGCTTGGCGTTGCAATGCATCAGGGGACTTCGTTTCCGGTTGGAAAAGTGAATTTTATGGACTTATATCCATTGAATTTTCGTGAGTTCTTGTCAGCATTGGGAGAAGAAAGATATGCAGATTTATTATTAGAAGTAGATAATAATTTAGTTCGTACATTTCGTGATAAGTATATTGAACGTATGAAACAATATTATTATGTTGGTGGAATGCCAGAAGTTGTTCAGAGCTTTGTAGTGGATAAAGATTATAACGAAGTGCGGAGAATTCAAAAGGAGTTGTTAGATTATTATCAACAGGATTTTTCAAAGCATGCACCAAGTTCATTGGTTCCTCGTTTGAATATGGTATGGCAGTCAATTCCTATGCAATTAGCAAAGGAGAATAAGAAATTTATATATGGTCAGTTGAGAGAAGGGGCGAGAGCAAAGGACTTTGAACTTGCAATTCAGTGGTTGCAGGATTGTGGTTTAATTCATAAGATTAGTCGTATTAAGAAAGCGGGTATACCGATTATTGCATATATGGATATGCAAGCATTTAAGATATATTTGCATGATGTGGGTTTACTGGCTGCAATGAGTGATTTGAGTTCTAGAACCATTGTGGATGGTAATCGTATTTTTACGGAGTTTAAAGGTGCATTGACAGAACAGTATGTGCAACAGCAGTTAATATCGGATACGGATTTGGTGCCTTATTACTATTCCGCTGAAAATGCAAGATGCGAGATCGATTTTGTGGTTTCTGATGGAGATGTAGTTTTACCAATTGAAGTAAAAGCCGAAGAAAATCTAAAATCCAAAAGTCTGAGTGTTTTTTGTGAAAAATACAAAATTAAAAAGGGAATTAGAATATCTATGTCAGATTATAGGGAACAGGATTGGATGGTAAATATTCCTTTATATCAAATCGTGAAGATAAAACATTGGATGGCGGAGGCGTAATAGAGAGGATAGCATATGAAAGATAACAATACCCAAAACCCGGAACACAAACGCCGTGTGCGTTACAAGGGTACACACCCTAGAAAATTTAGTGAAAAATACAAAGAGCATAATCCAGAAAAATATGCGGATACCATAGAGAAGGTCATTCAGAAGGGAAGCACTCCGGCTGGAATGCACATTTCCATTATGGTGCCTGAGATTTTAGAGTTTTTACAGATAAAGCCAGGCCAGCAGGGCTTGGATGCCACTCTTGGATATGGTGGACATACGAGGAAAATGTTGGAGTGTCTGGAAGGACAAGGTCACATGTATGGACTTGATGTCGACCCCATTGAGTCAGAAAAGACGAAGAAACGATTAGCAGAGGCTGGTTTTGGTGAGGACATTCTTACAGTAAAGCTTATGAACTTCGCAGACATAGATTGTTTGCTAGAAGAGACTGATGGTTTTGATTTCATTTTGGCAGACCTTGGTGTATCTTCTATGCAGATTGATAATCCGGAAAGAGGTTTTTCCTATAAGGTGGATGGACCACTGGACTTGCGTCTGAATCCAGAAAAGGGAGTTTCAGCCGCCGAGCGTCTACAAAAGATTTCTAAGGATGAATTGATTGGAATGCTAGAAGAAAATGCGGACGAGCCGTATGCAGAGGAGATTGCAGAGGTTGTAGTCAATGAAATCCGTAAGGGAAACACAATCGATACCACAAGAAAGCTTGCAGAATTGATAGAAAAAGCACTTGTATATGTGCCAAAGGCTGAGCGAACGGATGCGGTAAAGAAATCCTGTGCCAGAACCTTTCAGGCATTGCGTATTGATGTGAATAACGAATTTGAAGTGTTAGATTCTTTCTTGGAGAAATTACCATCTGTATTGAAACCAGGGGGACGAGTTGCAATATTGACCTTCCATTCAGGAGAGGACCGATTGGTGAAGAAATCCTTTAAGTGGCATAAGCAGTTAGGGGATTACAGCGAGATTGCAAGAGATGTAGTACGTCCTTCGAAAGAAGAGTGTATAAGAAATAGCCGCGCGCATTCCACTAAGATGCGCTGGGCTGTGAAGGCGAAGTAAGGTTAGATATGGGTGTAGAAGAGAGAACGAAGATTTGAGAACGAAGAGTTTTTCTTCTACTTTGCTAAGAGTGTATTATGAAATTGTAGATGAAATGGAGTAGAGCTGCAAATGATAGTCCGATTGTTTTATGTAATTATTATATTTTTACTAGCGAATTATATAACCTTATCAGAATGGATTTCAATAGGGTTGCTGCTACCGGTTAGTGTGATATTTTTTTTGGTTATGAATATTGTTCCTTCTGTGTCTAATTTGTCATTACAGTCAAGGCGGTTACGGATTTGTGCAAATGGTTGCGAACTGCTGAAGCTTTTTCTCATTTCTACTAGCTTATGCATTGTTTATTCATTGTTAGGAATATGTGGAGGGCTGCCACTTGATAGTGTGACAGTAAGTCCGCACAAATGGCTTTTTAATACGGGTATTATTCTGATAGTAGAGAATATTGTGTTTTGGAACGGTATTATAAGAGTTTACATAACGTCGGAACAGTTGGGAATACGTTGGAGAGTGATTGGTATTTTGTGTGGAATGATACCGATTGTTCATCTGATTGTGCTTAGTAAGATTTTGCATATAGTAACAAAGGAGGTTGCTTTTGAAAATGACAAGATTTTATTAAACCAATCTAGAAAAAATGACCGTATTTGTGATACAAAATATCCAATTCTCATGGTGCATGGGGTGTTCTTTCGCGATTACCGGTATATGAATTATTGGGGTCGTATTCCAAAACAGTTAGAAGAAAATGGTGCTATCATTTATTATGGAAATCAACAGTCGGCAGATTCAGTGGAAGCCTGTGCAG
>CAYTOQ010000166.1:0-3517 GCA_964439445.1 uncultured Clostridium sp.
TCATTATTTTCTTTGTCATTTGATGTATCATTTCCACAAGCACATAAACTAACGAATATACACAATGACAAGATAATACTTATTATTTTTTTCATTTTTAGTTCTCCTTTCATTATCTTGGTCTTTCCGCATCTTTAGGGATTCTCCAAGGACTACCTTTTGCATCTTGCTCTGCACCTTTTATTTTTCCCTCTCGACACCATTTACTAATTGTGGCTTGTGAAACTCCCCACTTTTGTGAAACTTCTTTTGAACCAATAGAATCCGCCATAAGTACCACCTTTCTTCTGTATGTTTTCTTTTATTTTAGAGTTTATAACTCTAAAAGTCAATCTTTGCATAAACTTTATTTATACTACACTCAAGAGGTGTTATATGACTTACAATGAACGTATACGAGAGATAAGAGAGGACAACCTACTGACACAACAAAAGGTTGCGGACTTGCTCAATATAGGACAACGAACCTATGCTGATTATGAGAGTGGAAAGACACGTATTCCAATCGACAATATTATGAAGCTTGCAAAGTTTTACAATGTATCTATGGACTATATAACAGGGGCAAGTGATATAAAAACTGAATATCCCAAAAAATAAAAGCGATAGAGGATTGATTTAAACCTTTATCGCTTTTGTTGTTTTATAACTATTGATGTTTTAAGTTTATGATTGTTGTATCTATCTTGTTATACAGTTTTCTTGTATCGTCTTGGATGTCCTTTAAAAGCCTTATATGCACGTTTAAAAAGCTTTCTGCTACATCATTGCGGATTCCCTCGTTAATTCCCTTAAATTCGATTTCCGCAACCACAATAGCAGAATCTATATCTCTTATTATCTCGTTCAAGTCTAACATAATATCATACATTCTATTTATCATACATCATCACTCCTATTCTAATGCTCTAGCAAGATTGTCTAGTGGATTGAACTTATCATAGTTCTTTTGCAAATCTGTGGAATACAGATTTATATAATGGTTTGTCATAGTCAAAGTGGAATGTCCTAGCAATCTTTGAAGATAGGTAGCTTCTCCGCCCGCAATTATATAATACTTCGCATAGGTATGGCGGAATAGGTGTATAGAAGTCTTTGTTACACCTCTGCTTAGGTTGTACTTTCTGATAGCACATTGAGCACCGCCAACAGATAATTGTTTTCCCTCATACTCTGGAAATAAATAATCACTATCTGTATGTTCCCATAGTTGCAAATAGAGTTCTAAAACCTCTTTTAAGCCACTAGACATAGGAATGTATTGTTGCTTTCTGTTCTTCATAACAGTTAATAGAATCATATTATTTCTAAAATCTACATCTTGAATCTTGATATTAAGTACAGTAGATAAGCGGTTGCCTGTTGCAAGAAAGTAGTTTACCATTGCCCAACAACGCCATTCAACCCAACTACTACTTGTAGGTTTCTTGATTAGCTTCTCTAGTTCCTTTTGTGTGTATGGTTCTTTTATAACTTCGTCTGCTTTTGGTATCTGTACTGTGAACTTGTTTAGATATTCTCTTTCCATGCAGAAGTATAAAAAGGCTCTTAACTGTCTTAATTTAGTAGCCACATAGGTCTGTGAAATATCCCCTTGCTGAATGTGTAAAATATATTCTCCAACAGTTTCAGAAGTGACTTCCGCAATTCCTTTGTCTACACCATACCATTCTATAAAATCGGTACATTCAAAGTGATAAGTTTTAATAGTTCTCTTGGATAAGTTTTTGGATTGACAATGTTTGATAAATAACTCCAAACATTCTGAAATAGATTTAGAAATAGGTTTGTTGATTTGTAATTTTCTTGCCATGATTTTGTCCTCTCTTTCTTGAAAAGGTAGGATAAAAAATCTGATGTGGCAATTTATCAAAATCTGATGTGTTGAATTTTAGACAAAAAGAAAAACCCTTGGAAAACCAAGGGTTTCATGCAGGAGATGGGACTTGAACCCACACGAGGTCGCCCTCGTCAGATTTTGAGTCTGATGCGTCTGCCATTCCGCCACTCCTGCTCGTTCATTACGAACGTATCTATATTAGCATAAGAAGTTATCGAATGCAAGCAAAAAATAGTTTCTTTTCATTCATTTTTATCTCATTTAAGATTATTTTATTGTTCCATAACATTTTTATTTCAACACTAATTCCGAATTATTTATTATTCCATCTATCATATCACGATATTTTTCTTTATCTCGATCTTCCAAAACAGAACTTATACGTCTACCGCCATCCTTAGATGACGCACCACATAAAAAAATCTTCTCGCCTTTCGTTCCATAATCTAGCACTATATATCTATCATGAAACACTCCGCCAGACTGACATATTTTTATATTCATATCAGGATATTCCTTTTTAAAGTCTTCAAACAATGCTTTCGTTAATTCTTTACTACAATTATCCGTAAACACTGTGATATCAACTCCTTTGTAACTATAAATCATTAATTGCAATGTTTTAATATTTATATAATTATCTATAAGAAAAATGGATTTTTTCGCCGTTCCATAAATCTCTGCAAATATTAAATCCGAGCGAAATGGTTGTCCATTATAGACTAAGTAACCATTTCTAATATGCGGCTCTCCAAACTCCATCATATACTCTGCAAGTTCGGAATACGTAACCATCTCATTTAAACTTTCTACCATTTCTGCCATTTGTTCTTCTACTTCAGTCAAGTCTTTTCTTAATTCAGCAGCTTTAATTGAACTATTCGTTACCTGCATAGATAACTGTAAAAAATCATATTCACCAATTAATCCTCGATTCCTTATCATATAATCCTTTAATTTCTTAAAAATACGGATTAAAGCCTTACTCTGTCGTACTGCTAAATCTCCTTTTAAAACTGTCATAAGCATATAAATTCCCTGCTCAGTAAAAGCATATGGTAAATATCTGGTACCACCCCAACTTGAGGTCGAAATTTTCGACCTCAAGTTTTTAACTTCTTCTTTTGTTTCATATCATTTGTGATATGTTTAAATGCTAATAATAGCGAAGGACCTCCTTCGCATATTATCGTTTATTCGTTTCTTTTTTTATCTACCAATTCAAATCTCAACTGTTTTCCTACTGCGCTAGCATATCTTTCCAATACATCTAATGTCGGTGTAAACTTACATGACTCAATCCTAGTAACATTTGGTGCTTTCATGCCAGTTCTATCTGCAATATCCTGCTGTGTCAATCCCTGGCGTTTTCTCTCAGCAATGAGTTCATCTACAATATTTCTCGCAAATATTCTCTTCTGAGTTTCTATAAGAATTTCTTCATTTTCAACTTGAACTTTGTAATCCTGTTTCATCGCATCCGCCTATCATTTATGATAGTTTGAATTTTATCATATACCAAAGATTTTTTCAACAAAAAACCCACATACCTGTTTAGATATGTGAGTTTTTCCTTTGTCTCATTATTAATTAAATTTAAAATCAAAACAATCAAATGTAGAAAAATAATCTGCTGGTGTTTCTGCACGACGAATCATTTTTACATTTCCATCTGGC
>CAYTOQ010000167.1:0-3485 GCA_964439445.1 uncultured Clostridium sp.
ATCAATACCTCTTACTGGCAGAGTCATTTTTACAGTTTTGGAAGATTGAATTAAATATCAGGAAGTGAGGATATATGACAAAGGAAAGAATTGAAAAGGAGCTTGTGAAGGTAAGGGAACAGATTGCCATTATGCAGGCAAGGGAAAAGGATTTGGAAGAGCAGAAGAAGATGGCAGAAGATGCAGAGAAGATGAAGTTCATTGAGAAAAACAAGATTTCCATGGAACAGCTTACTCTGCTGAATAAGCTCAATGAACATGAGATTGCACAGTTGCTCAGACAAAAAGAAGAAGAGGAATTATTGGCAGAAATAGAAAAAGAAAAAAAGGAGGCACTTAGCCATGAAAAAAATGAAGTTATCTCATAAGACGGTGTTATCACTTGTCTTATCAGCGGTACTGCTGTGTATGCCTGTGGCAGCATTTGCCATGAATGAGGGAAATGCTATCAGCGTACAGGCAGAAGATTTGGAAACAGAAGAAACAACGTCTGAACAGGATGTTCAGGACACAGAAAATGCAACTGAGGAAAACGCAACCGAAGATGTGACTGAGGAAGCCACAGAGGACAGTACCGGAGAGACAGAAGAAGGCGGTACAGTATCCGGCAATGACATAGCAGAGCCGGTATGTATCTGTGAGGACAGATGCGGTGCTTATGATTATGACAAAGATTGCGAAGTATGTGCAAAAGATTACAGGGAATGTGAATATAAAACTCCTAATGTCCGTATTACCATTAACCAGCCACAGGGCTGGTACAACGATAGTGCTACCGTAACCTTTGGTGTAAAGGACATTGCTTCCACAGGCAATTTTGAGATTGCCATGGTACAGGCGAAGGTAGGACAGAATGGAAGCTGGAGCGAAGTGACAGAGGATATGGAGCTTGAGGTATCCGAGAATTGCACGGTGTATGTGCTTGTGACAGACCAGAAGGGCAATACCTACGAGAAGAACCGTTCCATTCGCTGTTTTGATACCACAAGACCTACGTTAAATGCTGCGGTAAGTGACGGATTGTTAAGCATACAGGTACATGATACGGACTCTGGTGCAAAGGCAGTATATGTCAACGGATATGAGTTTACCAATCTTACAAACGGAACATTAAATATCCGTTTACAGCAGTTTGATGCCGGGTATCAGTATTTTACCATTTCAGCACTTGATAATGCCGGAAATATGTCTGAGGTATATAAAACTGCCAATCCCTACTACAAAGACCCTGCTGACGAGAGTGATGAAAATCCTGCGGAGCAGTTGCCGGAAAGTGCAGAAGCTACCAAGCCGGGGAATGCGACTGCCATTGTAACGGAGCATACCAAAACGGACAGCAATGGCAATGCGACTTCCCAGATGAGTGCGGCAGAGCAGAAGAAACAGGCATTTGCAGAAGCAGACAGGATAGAGCAGGAGGAATTAGGCGAAGGGGAAGATACAG
The DNA here is from genome assembly GCA_964439445.1 of uncultured Clostridium sp. Classification (GTDB taxonomy): domain Bacteria; phylum Bacillota; class Clostridia; order Lachnospirales; family Lachnospiraceae; genus CAG-590. The sequence goes on from CAYTOQ010000167.1 coordinate 1,445, forward strand.
AGGATGCAGAACAGGGCAAAGAATTTTATACCATTCAGACTGCAACGGATAAGGTGTTTTATCTGATTATCGACAGAGACGGGGAGCAGGAAATGGTGTACTTCCTTACAGAGATTACGGAAAATGACTTGTTAAATGTTACTTCTGACAACAGCGAAACCTTACCTAAAAATTCCGCTGCATTGGAGTCGGCAATTCCTGTGACGGATGGTGCGTTGCCTAACAATAACACAGAGCCTTTAGAACAACCGGAGCAGACAGAAGAAGTGGAAGGTACGGAAGAAAATACCGAGGAAACCGAGCAGGAGCCGGAAGAAAAGGCAGAACCGAATCCCATGATTTCGTATGTGCTGATTGGTGGTCTTGCAGTCGTATTTATCGGTGGAGCTTATTATTTTAAGGTTGTCCGCAAGAAGAAAGAAGATTTTATTGAGGATGAGGACGAAGATGAGGAGGACGAGGAAGAAGTCTTTGAAAATGAAGATGAGGACGAGTCCGATGATGATTTCTTCGATGAGGATCAGCAGTAATGAAAAAATATGGAGCGATATTGGCTGACCCGCCTTGGCAGTACCGGGTATATTCCAAAAAGGGATTAGGACGGAGTGCAGAGAGCCATTACCCAACCATGAACATAGAAGATATTAAGGCACTTCCTGTAGCTGACATAGCAGATAAGGACTGTGCCTTATTTCTATGGGTCACATTTCCCTGTTTGCAGGAGGGATTGGATGTGATAAAGGCATGGGGATTTACTTATAAAACCGTAGCGTTTGTATGGGTAAAGCAGAATAAAAAGGCGGATTCCCTGTTTTGGGGCATGGGTTACTGGACAAGAAGCAATGTGGAGCTTTGTCTGCTTGCCACAAAAGGAAAGCCGAAAAGAGTGGATGCAGGTGTGCATCAGGTAGTGATTTCCCACATTGAAGAACACAGCAGAAAACCTTTGGAGGTACACAGACGGATAGAGCGTCTTATGGGTGATGTACCAAAGATTGAATTATTTGCACGAAGAAAAACAGCAGGGTTCGATGTGTGGGGAAACGAAGTAGAATCAGACATCAGTTTATATAATACGGAGGTAGAAGATGCAGTTAGTGATAGCAGAGAAGCCTAGTGTTGCACAGGCGATTGCAGGTGTAATCGGGGCAGGAGATACAAAAGAAGGATATATGGAGGGAAACGGATATATTGTTTCTTGGTGCGTAGGGCATTTGGTTGAGTTAGCACAGCCGGATGCCTATTTTGATGCTTGGAAAAAGTGGAGCTATGACAGTTTACCTATGATACCGGAGAAATGGCAGCATGAAGTCAAGAGAGAAACTGCGGCTCAATATAAGGTATTAAGAGGATTGCTTCACGAAGCAAGAGTTGACAGCGTGGTATGTGCGACGGATGCAGGAAGGGAAGGAGAACTTATCTTCCGTCTTGTATATGAGATGGCAGGGTGCAGAAAGCCTATGAAACGATTATGGATTTCTTCTATGGAGGATAGTGCCATTCGTGAAGGCTTTGCACATCTAAAGCCGGGAAGTGACTACGATAACTTATACAGGTCTGCATTATGCCGACAGCAGGCAGACTGGCTTGTAGGCTTGAACGGTACAAGATTATTTACGGTTCTTTATGGCGGTAAGGTTTTGAAGGTGGGCAGAGTGCAGACACCGACTCTTGCCATGTTGGTGGACAGGGAAGAAAAGATTCGCACGTTCAAGAAAGAGCAGTATTATGTGGCTCACATTCTCGGTAATGGAATAGATGCGGTCACAGAGCGTATGGATAGCAAGGCACAGGCAGAGAATTTGTGTGCTGCCTGCAATGGTAAAAATGCAGAGGTACTTTCCGTAGTAAAAGAGGAAAAATCCACAGCGGCACCGAAACTGTATGACCTTACCACGCTTCAAAGGGATGCCAATAGGTTATTTGGATTTACTGCAAAGCAGACATTGGAGTACACACAGAGCCTTTATGAAAAGAAACTTTGCACTTATCCGAGAACGGACAGTCAGTATTTGTCCGATGATATGGCAGATACAGCGGA
>CAYTOQ010000168.1:0-3472 GCA_964439445.1 uncultured Clostridium sp.
ATCGTCGTTTTTCCAGACTTATTGGTTGTGTACATATCATTCTTCTCGGAGGAAGTATTGACAAACACCGTAACATCCTTAAGCGGTGTGCCGGATGCGTTGCGCACCTCCACCAGTGCGGTTCCGGCGGAATCTTTCGGCAGTACTGTAATCCTCATCGTACTGTCATCCGTATTACCGGCAGAGTCGGTTACAGTTAGTGTTACGTTATATTCTCCCGCTTCATTGTAGGAATGGATTGGAGTTGGTCCGCTCTTCGTCGCACTTCCATCGCCAAAATCCCATTCATAGCTTGCAATCTCTCCTTGACCATCACTGGACTGTAATCCATTGAATACAATCTGATATCCTTCTATCACCGCCGTATCTGCAAAAAACTGTGCAGTTGGAGCCATATCATCCACATCCACCGGTGTCACCTGATAGGTTGTGGACTCAATGCTATTACCTGCCCGGTCTTCAACCAGAATCTTATACTCATAGGTGTAATCCGGACTCACAGTGGTATCCTTATATAGCAAGCTTCCCGTACCACTGGTAAGGATAGAAAACTCTTCATCACTAACCTTCTTTTTGTACACCACATAACTCTCGCCTTCGATACCCGCATAATGCAGATGCACGCACCAGTTGCCTTCTACTACAGAAAACTGTGGAGCCGGCAAGGTCACATTGGAGATATGGCAAAGTGAAGTATAGGTTTCGCTGACATTACCAGATGCATCCTTAGCAGTTATCATCACCTGATATACACCATTGGCATAAGCTGTAGTGTCAAGCTCACAGGTAACGGTTCCATTGCTAATATTCGTTGTAACCGTATCAACTACCATCTTGGTGGCATCGTCTTCATTCTCCTTCAAGGCAAATTCCACAGAAGAAATCCGGTCATTATCTGCCACATAGGCAGAAAGCTCATAAGTACCCGCTATCCATGCGTCTTCTGCCGGCACAAGACTATATATAACCGGTATTTCGTCATCGGGCAGCTTCTGCGCACCGACAACGTTGGAATATTCACTTTCATTTCCCGCTTTATCCACTGCTGTAACCTTGTAGGTGTAGGACACATCAAAGGCAGCAGTCCTGTCATAGTATCCCAAAGTTGTCACACTGTCAGCAATACACTGGTAGGAATTGAGTCCCTCTATGCTACGATAGATGCGGTATGCTGCAATATCATTCTCCACCGGTTCACTCCAGCTTAGATGGATACTTCCAGTAATCCCCTCTGCGGTCAGGTTTGAAATAGCAGACGGTGCAGTGGTATCCACCTTATACTGAATCAAAATCTGCCCCACATCTCCTGTATTACCGGCGGTATCCACACTGTAGGCACGAATGTATACATCACCATCTGCAAGCTCCTCTAACACAAAGTCATGCGTTAAGGTATATTCCTTCTGTGGCTCTGACAAAGTTTCAGCAAGAAGCGTATTCCAGTTTTCCTGATCGATAGAATACTCGATATATATGGTCTGCAACGCAATATTATCATAAGCTTTTATCTGAAGAGGAATTGACTCCGCATAATAACCACCACCAGGAGACACACTTATTATTCTCGGTGCAATAGTATCCTCTCCAATAGTTATGGTTAATTCCTCTGATGGTGTTCCAATATTTTCCCGTATGTCAACCGCCGTCACACGATAGGTATGACTGCTTTGTGGCAACAACCCTTCCAACGCATATCCTGTTACAGTAGTCGTTCTACCGATTTCTTTCCATGTACTGTCCTCTTGTTTTTCCTCTAGCAAGAAATACGAAAAATCCTCTTCTGTCGGTGCATCCCAGCTTAAGATTGCTGTGGTGGATGTAATTGATGCAGACAGATTCGAAATCTTGACAGGACCATTATTATCAACCGGATAGGTCTTACTATATTCCGCCTGATTGCCAGCCGCATCAAATACGGTAATGCGTAAAGTAACCTCTTCCTTATAAGCCATAGTGTCTAGATTGCACTTCACAACACCATTTTCAAAGGTATACTCGTTATAGGTCTGATATTGGTCACTCGCTTCGTCTAACACCTCTACCACAGCCTTAGAAAGAGCCTTATTATCACTGGCAGTAATCGTAATCTCCGCTGTTTTAGATAAAATTCCCTCTATCGGCTCCACGCGCTCAATAACCGGTGCAACGGTATCCACATCACAGGTAAGAGTAACTGGTTCTGACAGCTCTCCCATATAGCCATTCTTGTCATACGCCGCCACATAATAGGTGTAGGTTACTCCTTCTTCCATCGTCTTATCGTAATAATAGGTCTTGTCTACATCTGTAATGTCTGCTAGCAGTTCTTTGTCTCCATCACCAACCTGACGGTAGATAGAATAGCCAACAATATCCACTTCGGTTCCCTTGGCGTAGCTAATCACTGCCACACCATCCCGCAATTCACCGCTCACCTCCTCTAGCCTACTTGGAGCGGTCTTATCCAGATAATAGGTATAGACTTCGTCTGCTTCATATCCACCGGCATCGGTAATACGCACCAGCACTTCTATCTCTTCGCTCTGGATACTTTCTACATCGAGGGTTGCAGTAGCGGTAATACTCTTACGATACGCCGTTCCCTGTCCTAAAGTCTTTTCATAAATTTCCTGATATTCCTCATTTCCGCTTTCCCGATAAGCTATATACACCTGATATCCTTCACTACTTCCTGCATTGATGAAGCTAACACTTATGGTGTTTCCTGATAGTTCAGAATAATTTGCCGGACTAATCTCACCAATCTCAACTGCCTGTGTATAGAATCCCACTACCTCTGACGCTTCACTTTCATTTCCAGCCGCATCAAAGGCTGTAATCGTATATGCATACTTCTGATTTGGGGTAAGGCCGGTATCTATATACTCTGCCCGGGTAGTTGTTGCAATTTCTTCTCCATCTCTGTATATGCGATACCCTGTGGTCTGCACATTATCCGTGGATGCTGTCCATGTGAATTTCAGTGCAGTTCCCATACGCTGTGTTATTTCTGGTTGTACCGGTATTGTCGGTGCCTCTTCATCCTCTAAGGTTGTAATTGTGACCGCCTTAGATACCGCTGAAGTGTTAGAGGTAGCATCCTTCGCCACCACATAATAGGTATATTCTGTTCCCGGTGTTAGATTTTTATCTGTATAGCTTGTACCGGAAACAGACATAATCTTCTTCTCATTGCGATAGATGTCATAACCTGCAACACCCATATCATCACTTGCTGCCTGCCAGCTAAGCTTTGCTTTCGTGCAGGTAATCTCCGTCGCCGTGAGACCTTCCGGCACACTTGGTGCAATGATATCCTGAATATCCTCGCTAAGCTCCTTGCACATACCTTCCACATCACGGTTGAAGACATAGTAATCCCTTGGTTTGTTTAACACCAACTTATTCAAAACAATTCCTTCTGCCACAGTAACTGTCTGGATATTCGCTGTTCCCTTCGCCGTCATCTTGCCACTTAAGGTTAAGGTATGTG
>CAYTOQ010000169.1:0-3448 GCA_964439445.1 uncultured Clostridium sp.
GGGCGTAGGATATTTGAGAGGAGCTGTCCTTAGTACGAGAGGACCGGGATGGACAGACCGCTGGTGTATCTGTTGTTTTACCAAGAGCATAGCAGAGTAGCCAAGTCTGGAAGGGATAAACGCTGAAGGCATCTAAGCGTGAAGCCCCCCTCAAGATGAGATATCCCTGACTATAAGTCAATAAGACCCCTTGAAGACGACGAGGTAGATAGGCTTGAGGTGGAAGTGCAGTAATGCATGTAGCTGACAAGTACTAATAGGTCGAAGGCTTAACTAGAAATTTTGCTTAGATATGTTGAAGATGAGAAGATAAAAATGCAATTCACTTTGTATGGAGTTCTGAAGGTACATTTATATGAATAATATTTGTTGTTCATGCATATAATACCTTATAGATTACCTGAGAGATGGTAATCTTTAGTTGCATAATCCCCGATAGCTCAATGGTAGAGCACACGGCTGTTAACCGTGGTGTTGCAGGTTCGAGCCCCGCTCGGGGAGCTTATATGGCGCCATAGCCAAGTGGTAAGGCAGAGGTCTGCAACACCTTTATCACCAGTTCAAATCTGGTTGGCGCCTCTATTAGAGAAAGTGCTGTAATCCTTGATTTTGCAAGGTTTTACAGCATTTTTTATTTTTTCGGTTGAGAGTGATTCAGAGTATTTTGAGGTATTTTAGAGTAATTAAATTGGGGTAAATTTGGGGTAAAAATTTTTGAAGAAAAAGGCATGCATATTTGACATATCTGTCAATCCCTTTACCGAAGGCACTCGCAGAGTGGGGATTTACAGATTAGAAAAACAGAACATCATAGTAAAAGGGATATTCCATAATTTGTGAATATCCCTTAACAATTTTATATATCTTTTAATAATTCGTCAGTAGTAATTCCGAAGAAATCAGCCAAAGCTACAATTTCATAATCAGGTACAAAACGTTTGCCTTGTTCAATTCTGAGTATTGTTAGGTCGGAGAACTCATGTCCTTCTAATTGGAGTTTTTCAGCTAATTCTTTTTGTGTTAATTTTGCTGATTTCCTAAGTGATTTAATTTTGTTTCCAATAATATTTTTTGATTCACCATTCCAATAAATCTTCATTCTACACCACCTTCTAAAGATGAAGCTTTTTTCTTGATAGTAGAACAAAATTTTGTTATTATACTTCTAAAGATGAAGTTTTCTTGAAAACACTAGTTTTTATTCAAAAATCAAATGAAAAGGAGTTATTTTTTATGAAGAATGATGGAAAGATGTTGAAGTGTATAATTGCGATGCTTGTAATGACAATAATGTTTATTACGCATTATGATATTGTTCAAGCTGCGGTAACAGAGGATGGTTATGAATATGAATACATTAACAATAATGAAAATGTTAAGATTGTAAGTTATACGGGTTCTGATACGGATATTACAATTCCTGAAGAGATTGATGGTAAAAAAGTTACTGCATTTGAAAGTTATGCTTTAATGCGTAATGAAAATATTGTAAGTGTTACTATTCCAAAGACAATAGAGGATATGTCAGCACATGTATTTAATGGGTGCAAAAATCTAGAAACGGTTGTTATATCAAATGGTGTCACAAGTACAGGAAACATGACTTTCATTGGGTGTTCTAAATTAAAAAATGTAACACTTCCCGAGAGTATAACTCATATAGGAAGTTGTGCATTTGAGAGTTGTGAAAGTTTGGAAAGTATAACAATACCAGATAGTGTCGTAAGTATAGGAAGTGATGCATTTTCTGGTACAAAATGGTTAGAGAATTTGTCTAGAGATGAAAATGGATTTATAACTGTGAATAACAATATCTTACTTGATGGAAAAACTTGTGAAGGAGCAATAACAGTTCCTAATAGTATTAAATGTATTGCTGGTGGTGCATTTTCGAGTTGCGAAAAGTTAACAAGTATAGAAGTACCGAGTAGTGTAAAGGATATAGGAGAATTTGCGTTTTCTGGTTGTAGTGGTTTGACTAGTATTAAGTTGACTAATGGCATTAGTAGTATATCACGTTATGGATTTCAGGGTTGTAGCAGTTTAGTAAGTATAACAATACCAGATAGTGTAACTAGCATAGAAGAATATGCTTTTAGTGGATGTAGTGGTTTAACAAGTATAACAATACCAAGCAGTGTAACGAGTATAGAAGATTTTGCATTTGAAGATTGTGCAAGTCTGAAAACAATATATACTTATGCTGGTTCTTGTGCAGAACAATATGCGAAACAAAATAATATTTCCGTAACATTATTAGAGGGTGAGAATTCTACGCCTGATGAAGATTTGAAAACAGATGATGATACATCTGGTGAAAATACAGATAATAATTCAAACGAAAATAAGAATGACCAATCAACAGAAGATAATCAGGAAACCACAACTATTCCTAAATCAAAAGGTACTGTATTAACAGTCACATCAAACAAATGTAAGGTAGTTGTAACTTCTGCTAATGAGAAAAGCCCAAGTGTTGCTTACAAGGGAACAACTAATAAAAAAGCTACAAAGATAACAATTCCAGATACTGTTAGTGTTGATGGAATTACATATAAGGTAACAAGTATTGCTGACAATGCATTTGCTAAGAATAAAAAGATTACTAAGGTAACAGTTGGAAAGAATGTTACTTCTATTGGAAAGAATGCCTTCAAAAAGTGTACCAAGCTAAAGACAGTGGAGATTAAATCTACTAAGTTAAATAAAATTGGTGCGAATGCATTTGATGGAGCAAAGAAGCTAACAAAGGTGACATTGAAAACTATTAAGCTTACCAAGAAGTCAATTGGTAAAAATGCATTGAAGGGAACAAATAAGAAATTAGTAATCAAAGTTCCAAAAAGTAAGGTTAAGAAGTATAAGGCATATTTCAAAAACAAAGGTAATAAAACGGTTAAAGTTAAGAAATAATTGTGTGAGAATTGATAATGAGAGGCAATAAGGAACTAACCTCATAGTATATGTATGTGCTAGCGTAAAATTTTATTCGGAAAAATAAAGAAGAGAACACCGACCTGTGATAAAGTGTTAGTTGACAAAAACAAATACTTTAGAAAAGGAAGGTGTTCTCTATGATTAAGAGTATACAGTATTTTGAAGAAAGAAGCATTAGTAAATTTGAAAAATTAGAAAATGAATTTTTGAAACATCCAGGTGACATATCTTCTTATGTGATTGGTTTGACAAAGGAACTTCATGAGTTTGGTCTTCAGATTATAAAAGAAACTCTGGAACTGATGAATCAAATGTTGAGAGATAGTGCAATAAGAAAAGAAAAATGGGTAGTTGAGTCACATGATAATAAGCAGTTGATTACATCTCTTGGAACGGTTAATTATACGAAAACATTATTCACGAATAAAGAAACGAATGAAATGGTTTATCTGTTGGATAAAATAATGGGAATTGAAAAACATGAAAGAATAACAGAAGATGCGTTGGCTAA
>CAYTOQ010000170.1:0-3367 GCA_964439445.1 uncultured Clostridium sp.
TGCAATTTTTTAATAAATAATTTTCAACTGCTTCAAAGCTAGTGAAATATCTCGCATCTGAACCGAGTTCCTTGATGCGGTTTGCTAAGTCCTTTGAGTGAACTAAGCCTGTATCTGGTTCTCTGGCAGCATAGATATCTACGAGAATTATATGGTCAAAGCCTTTCAAAGCATCGGCAAATTCCTCGAATAGCGCTTTGGTACGGGTGTAGGTATGTGGCTGGAATACAACCCATAACTCATTGTGCGGTGTGTGGGTTGCGGTGGTAAGGGTTGCTTTGATTTCTGTTGGGTGATGAGCATAGTCATCAATCACGGTAACATTTCCCAATGTACCCTTTAATTCAAATCGTCTATGTGCACCACCAAAGCAGGCTAGACCTGCTAAGGAGTATTCTCTGTCGATTCCAAGTAGGTCAGCAACGGCAATTACCGCCAAAGAATTCATTACATTATGTGTGCCACCAATGTTTAAATGAACCTGTTCTTGAGCGACACCGTCTACCATTAAGGTATAATTCATATGTCCCTTTTCATCTGCTGCGATATCTACCGGGTAATAGGTGTTGGAATCCTCTAATCCAAAGGTTACGATATTACAGGTTAAGTCTTTTGTAACCTGAGGAAGACAATCCATATCACCATTCACCACTAAGGTTCCGTTATCTGGAAGATTTTTTGCAAAGGTGTGGAAGCTTTCGATAATCTCCTCAATACCGCTGAAAAAATCCAAGTGATCTGCATCTACATTTAAAACGATACTTATATAAGGAAAGAAAGAGTGAAAGCTGTTGGTGTACTCACATGCTTCCGTCACAAAATAGTCTGATTTTCCAACACGAATGTTTCCACCAATGGAGTCCAAAATACCACCAACCGAAATGGTAGGATCGACGTCTGCCTCTAAGAAAACCTGACTCATCATAGAAGTGGTGGTGGTTTTTCCGTGCGTGCCGGAAACGGCTACGGAATATTTATAATTATTCATGATCTGCCCAAGAAGCTGTGCTCTGGTGAGCATTGGAATGTTTTTCTCAACACAAGTAGCATATTCCGGATTGTCTGCGTGAACGGCAGCGGTATAAACCACCAAATCAATGGTATCCGTAATGTTTTCTGCGCATTGTCCAATGTTAATAATTGCGCCCATTTCCATAAGGTTGTCTATAATGTCTGAGCTTTTGGCATCGGAGCCGCTAATTTGAAACCCTTCTTTTAATAATATTTCTGCTAAACCACTCATGCTAATTCCGCCAATTCCGATGAAATGAACGTGGATTGGGTTGTTGAAATCAATCTGATACATAGGAATCCCTCTTTCTCTTTCTATTAGTCTATAGATAATTGCGAAATGATGATAAGTTGTATCAAGGTTATATAATTTGAACAAACCAATGCAGGCACGTTTGCTCTGCGCTCGGTTCGTAATGGTACATAAGATGCCCAAATAAGGCACCTAAGTACCGACGACCTCACAGCACCTGCTTATTGGTATTTTTTCAAATCATATAAAATAATACAAGTTTTCAATAATTTCGTAATTATCTACTATAATATATGCGTTGCGACTACGCTGATTATAATATAAGGAAGAAAGTTTTACAAGAGTAGATGAGGGCGAGTTCGTCCCCACAACATATTGTGGCATGAGTTGAGGTGTGTAAAGAAGTTCTATACTTAGGTTAGAAAAACCAAGAAAATGCTTGACTTTTATAGGGTGTTCTGTTATTCTTGTGGTTGCGACGCAAGTCGAGGCTTTTTTTTTGTGTGCGAAAATTTGAGAAATCTAAGCTATGCAAGATGAAGCGAAGTGGAATCGAGCGGTATAGCTTTGTTAAAACTCAAGGGAACGCTTGGAGCGCACATAGAAAAAAGTCATACAATTTAAGATGGAGGTGGAAGTTGTGCGAGTTAAAATCACATTGGCATGTACAGAGTGTAAACAGCGTAATTACAATCTGACAAAGGACAAGAGAGTCCACACTGAGCGTATGGAAACAAAGAAGTATTGTCGTTTTTGTAAGGCACATACCTTACACAAAGAGACAAAGTAAGATTACGGAGGTGATTTCAAATGGCAAAGGAAAAAGAATCAGTATCTTTGAAGAGAAGCTTTTTCACCGAGCTTAAGGGTGAATTCCGTAAGATTATTTGGCCTGACAAGAAACTTCTTGGAAAACAGTCTGTTGCAGTTATCGTTGCGGCAATCATAATCGGATGTATCATTGCAGCGTTAGATTGGATTATGCAGATTGGTCTTTCATTCATTATCGGATAAGGCGGTGAGTCATATGGCAGATGTAGAGAAGAATAACGAAGCAAGATGGTATGTGGCACACACTTATTCAGGATATGAGAATAAGGTAAAAGCTGATATTGAAAAGACAATTGAGAACAGAAAGTTAGAAGACCAGATTTTTGAAGTATTAGTTCCGTTGCAGGATGTAGTGGAATTAAAGAATGGTAAGAAGAAACAAGTTTCCAAGAAAATGTTTCCTGGCTATGTGTTGGTAAACATGATTATGAACGATGCTACTTGGTATGTTGTTCGTAATACAAGAGGTGTTACAGGTTTTGTAGGTCCTGGATCTAAGCCGGTACCACTTACTGAGTCAGAGATGAAGAATCTTGGTATCAGGGTTCCAGAGATGGAAATTGATGTTGAAATTGGTGATACAGTTAAGGTTGTAGCAGGTGCTTGGGAAGGTACCATTGGATCAATTACTGATATCAACACGGGAAAACAATCAGTTACGATTGAAGTAGATATCTTTGGTCGAGCAACATCTGTGGAAATTAGTTTTATGGATGTTACCAAAATGGATTAATCCTTGTGATTAATGAGACAAATATTGAAATAGGATGACACGAAATATAATCGTTGGTGTCATACAAGTAGTGGGAGGGCAAGTCCCGATTGACCACATGAATTAGGAGGAAAAACGATTATGGCTAAAAAAGTTGAAGGTTATATTAAATTACAGATTCCTGCAGGTAAGGCAACTCCTGCACCACCGGTTGGTCCTGCTTTAGGTCAGCACGGTGTTAATATCGTAGAATTTACAAAGCAGTTCAATGCAAGAACCGCTGATCAGGATGGAATGATTATTCCAGTTGTAATCACTGTATATGCTGACAGAAGTTTCAGTTTCGTTACTAAGACTCCACCGGCTGCAGTTTTATTAAAGAAAGCATGTAAGCTTGATAAGGCTTCATCTGTTCCTAATAAGACAAAGGTTGCTAAGATTTCTAAAGCTGAGGTTCAGAAAATCGCAGAGCTTAAGATGCCAGACTTAAATGCAGGTAGCCTTGATGCAGCAATTAGCATGATTGCCGGAACAGCTCGTTCAATGGGAATCGTTGTTGA
>CAYTOQ010000171.1:0-3299 GCA_964439445.1 uncultured Clostridium sp.
AGAATTGACACATAAGAGACGTCTTTCTGCACTTGGTCCTGGTGGTTTGTCCCGTGAAAGAGCCGGATTTGAGGTGCGTGACGTTCATTATACACATTATGGTAGAATGTGTCCGATTGAGACTCCTGAAGGTCCTAACATCGGTTTGATTAACTCTCTCGCTACTTATGCAAGAATTAATGAGTATGGATTTGTTGAGGCACCTTATCGTAAGCTCGATAAAACCAATCCTGACAATCCGGTTGTAACCGATGAAGTTATATATTTGACAGCAGATGAAGAGGATAACTATGTTGTAGCTCAGGCGAATGAGCCGATTAATGAAGACGGAACATTTGCAAATGCCCATGTTGCAGGACGTTATCGCGAAGAAACTGCTGAGTTTGATAAGAATAGAGTAGATTTGATGGACGTATCACCTAAGATGGTATTCTCTGTTGCGACATCTATGATTCCTTTCTTGGAGAATGATGATGCGAACAGAGCACTTATGGGATCTAACATGCAGCGTCAGGCTGTACCTCTTCTCAAGACAGAAGCACCAGTTGTTGGAACAGGTATGGAAGCGAAAGCGGCAGTGGATTCAGGTGTGTGTATCCTTGCAAAGCGTGATGGTATTGTTGAAAAGTCTACTAGTAAAGAAATCGTGATTAAGTGTGACGATGGTACAAAGGACACTTATCATGTAATTAAGTTTGCAAGAAGTAATCAGGGTAACTGTATGAACCAAAAGCCAATCGTTGTGAAGGGCGAGAAGGTAAAAGCTGGTGATGTTATTGCGGATGGTGCTTCTACATCAAATGGAGAGATTGCGCTTGGTAAGAATCCATTAATCGGATTTATGACTTGGGAAGGTTATAACTACGAGGATGCGATTTTATTAAGTGAAAGATTGGTTCAAGAAGATGTATATACTTCTGTTCATATTGAAGAGTATGAGGCAGAAGCAAGAGATACAAAGCTAGGTTCAGAAGAGATTACAAGAGACTTAGCTGGTTTGGGTCCAGATACACTGAAGGATTTGGATGAAAATGGTATTATCCGTATCGGTGCAGAGGTTCGTGCTGGCGATATCTTAGTTGGTAAGGTGACTCCTAAGGGAGAGACAGAGCTTACCGCAGAAGAAAGATTGCTTCGTGCTATTTTCGGAGAAAAAGCACGAGAAGTTAGAGATACTTCTTTGCGTGTACCTCATGGTGCATTTGGTGTTGTTATGGATACAAAGGTGTTCACGAGAGAAGCAGGTGACGAATTGCCACCTGGAGTGAATAAGTCTGTTCGTGTATATATTGCGCAAAAGAGAAAGATTTCAGTCGGTGATAAGATGGCTGGTCGACATGGTAATAAGGGTGTTATTTCCCGTATTCTTCCAGTTGAAGATATGCCATTCTTGCCAAATGGTCGTCCGTTGGATATCGTATTGAATCCATTGGGTGTACCTTCGCGTATGAATATTGGACAGGTTTTAGAGATTCACTTAGGCCTTGCTGCACAGGCATTAGGATTTAAGATTTCTACGCCTGTATTTGATGGTGCAAATGAGGAAGACATCATGGAAACTCTTGAAATGGCAAATGATTATGTCAATGAAGAGTGGGATGTATTTGAGAAGAAGTGGAAATCTCAGGTGGCAGATGAGGTTATGGAATATCTTTACGAAAACCGTGATTATAGAGAGGAATGGAAAGGTGTTCCGATTAATAGAACAGGTAAGGTTAGACTTCGTGATGGTAGAACCGGTGAAGAATTTGATTCGCCAGTTACAATTGGTTTCATGCATTATTTGAAACTACATCATTTGGTTGATGATAAGATTCATGCACGTTCAACTGGTCCATACTCATTAGTAACACAGCAGCCACTTGGTGGTAAAGCACAGTTTGGTGGACAGCGTTTCGGTGAGATGGAGGTTTGGGCATTAGAGGCTTATGGTGCTTCTTATACCTTGCAGGAAATCTTGACTGTTAAGTCCGATGATGTTGTGGGACGTGTTAAGACTTATGAGGCAATTATCAAGGGTGATAACATTCCTGAACCGGGAATTCCGGAATCATTTAAGGTATTGTTAAAAGAGTTCCAGTCTCTTGCTTTAGATGTCAGAGTCCTTAGAGAGGATAACACAGAGGTAGAAATCGGTGAGACGGTTTACTATGACAATGACGAAGTAAGAAACTATGGTGATATGGATTATGACCAGAATGAATCTGAGATGAAAGAGCATGGTTATAGTGGTGTCAACGAAAATGATGAGAGCATCGAGTTGGAAGGTAGTTATGAAGAAGACTATGATGATAGCTACGATGATAATTATGACGATAACTATGATGAGTAATGGAAGGAGAGCAGAAAATGGCAGCTATTAATAATCAAGAAACAGAACAACAAATGAATTTTGATTCAATTAAGATTGGCCTTGCTTCTCCTGAGAAGATTAGAGAGTGGTCCAGAGGTGAAGTTTTAAAGCCAGAGACAATCAACTATAGAACATTGAAGCCTGAAAAGGATGGTTTGTTCTGTGAAAAGATTTTTGGACCAAGCAAGGATTGGGAATGTCATTGTGGTAAGTATAAGAAGATTCGCCACAAAGGTGTTGTATGTGACCGTTGTGGTGTAGAGGTTACAAAGGCTAATGTTAGACGTGAGAGAATGGGACATATTGAACTTGCTGCTCCGGTTTCTCATATTTGGTACTTCAAGGGTATTCCTAGTAGAATGGGATTAATCCTTGATATTTCACCAAGAACGTTGGAAAAAGTATTGTATTTTGCATCTTATGTGGTTTTGGATCCAGGTGAGACAAATCTTGCTTACAAGCAGGTGCTTACTGAAAAAGAGTTTAGAGATGCAGAAGAAGAGTATGGATATAACAAGTTCCGTGTAGGAATGGGTGCTGAGGCGGTTAAAGAATTACTTTCTTTAATTGACTTAGAGAAAGAGAGTGCAGAGTTAAAAGCAGCACTTAAGGATGCAACTGGACAAAAACGTGCCAAGATTATTAAGAGATTGGAAGTTGTTGAAGCATTTAGAGGTTCAGAAAACAAGCCAGAATGGATGATTTTAGATGCAGTACCAGTTATCCCACCAGATATTCGTCCGATGGTTCAGTTAGATGGTGGACGTTTTGCCACCTCTGATTTGAATGATTTGTATAGAAGAATTATCAACCGTAACAATCGTTTGAATCGTTTGTTGGAGTTAGGTGCTCCGGATATTCTTGTGCGTAACGAGAAACGTATGCTTCAGGCAGCGGTTGATGCGTTGATTGATAATGGTCGTCGTGGACGTCCGGTGACTGGTCC
>CAYTOQ010000172.1:0-3273 GCA_964439445.1 uncultured Clostridium sp.
ACCGGAAAAATAATATTCATTATCAATGAAATAATATGTAATACCATCTAATTCCATTGTCATAATACCAACATGCACATTCTCAAAGCGCTGTCCTAAATCCATATAAAAATGATGTACATACTGGAATTTTTCTCTATATTCCCAAGGAATACATGTATAATTGGGAATCACAACACGAACATCATATTCCTCCTTAGGAAACATCTTAGGCAACGCACCTACAACGTCAGCCAATCCACCTGTCTTAATAAAAGGGACACATTCTGATGCTACAAACAAAATATTCTTCATAACTAACACCCTCCAAACATTAATCTTGTCACTACACAATGGTCAAACACACCATCTATATAATTATACCTTTTTTTGTAAAATATGTCTATGAAATAATCAAACATCATTTCAACTCATCTAATGTTTTCTTATACGCTTCCACAAAATCACGAATAAAATCCCTTACCTCTGGAACTTCCATCTCCTTCAACTTCGCATACACCGCTGATTTGGCACTGGCAAACTCTCTATTGCCTGCCTTCTCCTCTTCAATACACTTTACATATGCCGACAATCGATCTGCAGCTTTAACGAGCTTCCAAAGATATTCGTCTTCCTCCTTTGGAAATAAAATACTTTCATATTCATCCCGCAAATAATCCGGCAACATATTAAGTAAATCCATTGCAGCCTGTTCCTCTACATATTTGTATGCTTCCACAGTATCCTTATTGTAATACTTAATTGGTGTTGGCATATCTCCTGTAATAATTTCCGTACAATCATGATACATACCAATCAATGCAGCTCTTTCTGCATTCAGATGATTACCATATTTTTTATTACTAATCAACGCAAGCACATGTGCAATCATTCCTACTTCCAAAGAATGCTCGCTAATATTTTCCGGATAAGAATTACGCATCAATGCCCAACGATTAATATATTTCATACGAGATAACATCGCAAAAAAAGAACTGTCATATTCTTTGTATTCTCTCTCCATAAACACCCCTCCATATTGTGACTAATTATCACCTGACTACATATATATTATACATCATCTAACCGTCAAACGACGGCAAACCTACAAAAAAATATTCCATCCATAGCTACTATCCATCTAACAACACGGACCACCACAAATCAAATTGAGACACAAATTCATCATGCAAATATCACAGCAATAGCTACTACTCATATCTGGATATCCATACTGGGTACTTCTAGTAGTATACCAGTTGCCTCCGTTCTGTATCGTATTATACAACTGCTGATATTCCATATTGCCCGGCTCCATTTTCATTGCAACTTGAATGTGTTGTAATGCCGTTGCCTGATTGCCAGCACTATAATTGGCAACCGCAGATACATAATACCATTTTCCTGTCCGATTCTCAATCTCCGACAAAACACGAAGTGCTGAATTGTAGTCTCCACCTCTGACATAATTCATAGCTGCATTCAGATAAGTTGCATCCTTGTCATCTCCATAAGAATTCGCACCTGAATTACCGTAGCCACCAAATCCCGAACCAAAGCCACCAAAATTACCAAAACCACCATAACTATTGTTTCCATAATTTCCTTGCCCATAGCCATTATAACCATTCGTATTACCATTCATAATCGCATCATATGCCTGCTGTACTTCCTTGAATTTCTCCTCTGCTTGAGCCTTATTCGGATTATTCACATTTGCATCCGGGTGATATTTCCGGCTAAGATTACGATATGCTTTTTTTATTTCATCTTCTGATGCATTAGGCGATACACCTAATATATCATATGGACTTCTCATCTTATTCCTCCATACATTTAACATCTGTTCTCATACATACATTTATGCTTCTTGCTCTATATCACTGTGTCGCTTTGCCCTTACTTCTTCATATCTGGTCCATACACCAGCATAAATAATATTACGAAGTATATCAGCATTCTCCACAATTGGCAATTTTTCAAATTCTCTTGCAAACTCCGTTGCAACCATAACCAGTAGCTGTTTTACCCATTTGTCAAAATCAGGCTCTTTCTCCTTCTCAACAAAGGGATTATAGCAAGCTTTTTTCTTGTCTTTTTCTAAGTCATCATAGGCATCCATAATATAGACAAATTTCCCGATGTAGAAACCAATCTTTCGCAAATAAGGTTCCCATTCATCCTGTTTAACCACAAAAATTTCTTCCAACAAATGACCAAAACAAGCAGAAAGCTTATCAATATCATAAATCTTGTCTTTCTCTAACGTTGCAAGTTCCATTAAACATTTCTCTATCTGTTTTGCCTGTCTCTCATACTTGGCTTGAATACCCTTAACAACACCATTTAATAAGACTCCATAACAGGCTTTTGCAACATTTTTCTCATCAGCAACATCGTCCTTACATTTGTAGCTCGTTAATAATAGATTCATATCCGCCACATAATCAATCATTAGATTCTGTTTCATCCGATGTTTTGAAAGTGGATGTACGATACATCGGCTCTGGCATTCCTTTTCTTCCGGCTCATACAAAAGACTAAGAAGAACCGCCAAAAAAGTCATATCATAGCTTAAAGATATTTGACCTCTAATGCCAGCCCGTGCTTTTAAAGTCTTACAAAGTCCACAATAATAAGCACGATAATCCTCAAATTCTCTTATTTTTAATTCTGGCTTATTTACCACTACGTAACCAAACATGTCCCTACCTACTATACTTCTTGAACTGATTCTTGCACTTTGGACATGTTACCATAATTTTTCCTTTTCCCTTTGGAATACGAATTTTCTGACCACATTTTTTACATTTATAAATGTAAAAAGGGTCCGCTGTTTGCTTTCCATACTTCATACGGTATTTCAATTTTGCAAACCAATTGCGTATACCAAATGTTTTATTCAAAAACTTTTGATTTTCAGCATAACGCTTACTTACATTCTTTGAAAAAATTCTAACATACCCAAGAATGATCAAGACCCAACAAATAATACTTAACGCCGGAATTCTCACAAACATTCCAAGCAATGCAACAAATACAGCCAATCCAATCAAGAAATTAGACAACTGATCTACACCATACCTACCTTGCATAAACTGCAACACCTTCTGTTTAAAGCCTGAAGCTTGATTCATATCGCAACACTCCTTCAATTTTTAATATTGTAACACTATATATTAAAATTGTGTCTTTTTTATGATTTACCAAAATGAATTTTTCTTGAAAGAAACAGCCTAGAACATTGAGCGAGAAGGAACAAAGAGTTTGCTTGCAAACTCTTCGCGCGCGAGC
>CAYTOQ010000173.1:0-3264 GCA_964439445.1 uncultured Clostridium sp.
CCTTTCTGGCTAATCAATCCCTTTTACTGTTAGGTCGTTTTGCTGAGAAACTTAACAAACCAGCTTGCTGGCGAGTTTTAGTTTCTCGCATGCAACAAGTACTTAACGAAACCAACCTGTTGGTTGATTTTTAGTACTCACTGCTTGAAAACGTTCTCTTGAAAATCTTTTAGAATTTTCAGGGTTGTTTTGTTGTTTAATCTTCATTCAGTTTTCATTGTTCTTCGTTGTTTTTGCTAGTCTTTAGCGCCGCAACAGTGATAATATTATCACATGGTATTTTTATTGTCAACACCTTTTTTCAAAAAAAATCTTATATTTTACAGGAATAAAACCTTTGTTAAATCCCCCACAATATCTAGTAGTAAATTATTATCATACAACAATTTGAAGATTGGAAATTGACTAATATGAACAATTATTTCTTGACTAATTTCCGATGTGCTTGTTATGGACAAAAGCAAAAACAAAATCCACAACACGATTAATCCCTTCATTGCTCCTAGCGCACCACCACCTATTTTATCAATAGAATGCACAATCGGCAATTTCGTCAAGCCATTCACAGCCTTTCCCACCACAGCAAAAAACACACGACACACAACAACCAGCACTAAAAAAACAGCAGCATTTAAAATAACCACTGCCATAGACTTCGCAATATAATCATATACACCCATAGCCTCCAAAGCCGAATACATTTCAGAATTATTATTATCTAAAATATTAGATTTTAACGTTTCCGACAAAGGCAACTGATTAATCACCTCCACTTGTACACCACGTGAGGTTTCCTCTGCCAAATCCGAAAATCCTAATTCTTGCGCGATATATACCGCAATGTTGTCATCTATCGTTGTATTTTCTTCCAAATATCCGCTCACATTGGGTGCAACATAGGTTGCGACCAAAATACTAGCTATCAAACCAGCAACAGACACAAGGACTTTAAATAACCCTTGTGCCCATCCTGCAATTACACATATCAAAAAAACAATTCCCAAAACAATACAGACCCAATTCATAACTATTCCTTTTTATCATCTCTGGTAAGTTTTATCACTTCCGAACCACTATCGTACAATGCAATATAACGTTTACTATATCCTGTCGGTATCAAATCTACAACATTCTTACTAAAAGTATATGTAAATTTTAATCCTCCTTTGATAGTATAAATACGACATTCCGAACCGCCCGTGAAAACAATCTCATCCTTACTTAACCGAACCTTCTTATAATCAAAGTCAATATCTTTCGTCATCACCTTGCGACCATTTGTATTATATAACTCTAGCACATATGGTGCCTTTTCCTCTTTATCACTTTCATTCGGAATAACCACACCAATATAAGTTTCATTGTAAATGACGCTGCGAATCTCTTGCTCAAATGTTATTTTTGCCTTTTCCGTTGGTTTTTCTTTCATGGAATAAATGATAAATTGATTATCGCCAAATGCACAAATGGTGTTATTGTCCAAAAACTCCACCTTCGGTACAATAGTTTCCTCTAATTGATATCCGCCCATCATACGATCTGCATTTTCACTCTGTCCTACTGGTCCAAAATTATATGCTGCAAGACTGTTCTTAACCTCAACTCCATCAATATTCAAATAAGTAGAAAACAATTTTTCTCCATCTTCGGACAAATCAATATCCATCGGATATCCACTTTGATCAATCGTAGTTTGTATCTCGGAAATCTGTTCTCCGTTCTTATCGTACAAATTAATAAAGTTCTCTTTTTCACTTTCTAAAATAACAGCAAATGTACCCTGACCAGCAACCGCAACGTCACATACTTTATACGGGAGTGTCGTGCTACTCACCTTTCCCTCCGTATCAAACACATATACATCATTACCATTCAAATCCGCTATCGCCACATACTCACCGCAAGCATCCGCTTTCGGCATCTTCATAGCAAAGGTTTCGTTCCATACTGCTTCGCCCTTTTCATCTACATATACCGCACCGTCTTTACTATATTTTAGTAAAGATTCCTGATAATTAATATAATCAATCATAGATGCATTTTGCACTCCAGTTTCTTCCACCACTTCATATGAATTGTAAGTTCCAAGTGCAATCAATCCACGCACACCAAGCACAAGCACCACAACAACCACAATTGCTAATATTATTTTAATGATAAGACCACCATACTGAGCAAAAAATGATCTTATGACATTGGATTTTGTATTCTTTTCTTCCTTTTCAACCGACTGTATATTTTTCATTTTTATACCTTTTCCAAATTGTATTTTTACCTATTATACAATATTTTTCAAAAAGCTACTACCCTAATTTATAGTAGGTATAATAATCTGTTCTCCTTCGTGGATTTCATCCGCTTCCCCAAAACCATTTGCTTCCATCAGCTCTGTCACGTATGCTACCGAATTATACATTTTAAAACTGATCGAAGAAAGAGTATCTCCATTTTGAACTGTATAATACCGAGGTAAATCTGTAGAAATCGTCTGAATTTTATTCACACTCACCGTCTGCTGTTCACTCGTACTCCCACTCTGATTGGATTCCTCTGCCGGTTTCTTAACCTTTACCTCATATTCTCCATAATATGTCTCATTTCCAGCTAATAACACTCCTGACTCTTCCAACTTTGTTTGCATCTTATTAAGCATTTGATAATTACTAAAAACAGCTATCCCCAACGCCAATATTGCAATCAACATAACAGAACACATACCGTACAATCTTCTATTCATTCGCTCTAAGCGGACACGACGAGTTCTTTCCTCCATAATCTTTTTATAATTGCGGACAACCGCTTCATCCTTTTGCTCGATTTCCTTATTTTCCAAAGGATTCATTTCTTCCTTATTTTCAATCATAAAATTCTGCATCGCTTCATTACGCGCATAATATATGTAATATCCACTTTGTTTTCTCAAATAGTCTCCATCCATCATATAAAATGCTTCTTCATTTTCCAAAGCATCCATAATGTATAAAACCTTGTCCTCACCTGCAAAATTATCTATATGTAATTGCATAATAATATCATTTACAGCAGTCGAGAAACCCATACGAGACAAGAACCAGCCCACAACCTCCAAATCCGGAAAATGCGTTTTTACCTCCTGGTAAATCATACTCCATGTCTCCCCGTCAAAGGTTGTTTCCTCTAAATCAAATTCTAAATTTTGCGCAGGCAACGCGCCACTAATAAATAGAACTTCTCCCCTTTCTCCTCTCACGCACTCTCCTACCAATATTGCACCTCTGGCATAGG
>CAYTOQ010000174.1:0-3175 GCA_964439445.1 uncultured Clostridium sp.
CTTGATGTATTGGAGTATTTCATTTCTTCACATGGTGCGCGTAAAGGTCTTTCCGATACAGCGCTTCGTACAGCGGACTCGGGTTATTTGACTCGTCGTTTGGTAGATGTATCTCAGGATTTGATTATCCGTGAAGTTGATTGTTGCGAGGGTACAGGCGAGATTCCTGGTTCTGTAGTAGAGGCATTTATGGAAGGCGATGAATTAATCGAAAGCTTCCAGGAGCGTATTACAGGTCGTTATGCAGCAGAGTCAGTATTTGACAAAGACGGCAATATGATTGTTAAGGCAAATCATATGATTACACCAAAGCGTGCAGAGAGAATTGTTACGTTAGGTGTTGATGAAAAGGGTAATGAAATTACTAAGCTTAAGATTCGTAATATTTTGAATTGTAAGTCACATATTGGTGTCTGTGCAAAATGTTATGGTGCTAATATGGCAACAGGTACAGCCGTACAGGTTGGTGAGGCTGTTGGTATTATTGCAGCACAATCTATCGGTGAGCCAGGTACACAGCTTACAATGAGAACATTCCATACCGGTGGTGTTGCTGGTGATGATATTACATTGGGTCTTCCTCGTGTCGAAGAGTTATTTGAGGCTCGTAAGCCGAAGGGTCTTGCGATTATCACAGAAATCGGCGGCGAAGTACAGATTCGCGACACCAAGAAGAAACGAGAGGTTGTTGTAACAAACAACGAAACAACTGAGTCTAAGGCATATTTGATACCGTATGATTCAAGAATCAAGGTATTAGATGGTCAGATGGTAGAAGCTGGTGATGAAATTACAATTGGTTCGGTTAACCCTCATGATATCCTTAAAATTAAGGGTGTACGTGCAGTTCAGGATTATATGATCCGCGAGGTACAGAAGGTTTACCGTTTACAGGGTGTAGACATCAACGATAAGCATATCGAGGTTATCGTACGTCAGATGCTTAAGAAGATTAAGATTGAGGTTGGTGGAGACACTGAATATTTGCCAGGTACGTTGGTAGATGTATTAGATTACAATGATGTAAATGAAAGAATGATGGCAGAAGGTAAGGAGCCTGCTCAGGGTACACAGGTTATGCTTGGTATCACAAAAGCATCTCTTGCTACAAATTCATTCTTATCAGCAGCATCCTTCCAGGAAACAACCAAGGTTCTTACAGAAGCAGCCATTAAGGGTAAGGTTGACCCATTGATTGGTTTGAAGGAGAATGTATTGATTGGTAAGTTGATTCCAGCAGGTACAGGTATGAAGAGATACCGTAGCGTTAAGCTTGACAGCGAGGAAGTAATTGAGAACTTTGATGACAGTGATTTAGTGATGGAAGAGACTCTTGATGAGGTACTTGCAAATGCTGAGACAGCGGAAGATAGTGTAGAGGAATAAGATTTATGGAGGTAAGTGCATTGAATGTACTTACCTCTTTTGTGTTATAAAAGCTGTCAAGTCGATATATCTAGAGCAAGCTTGCTTGCGTAGAGATATATCGATATTTGTAGTAAAATTGCCCGCGTGGTACACGTTAGCCACTTTAGTGATGATATTTGGAGATATTATTTTCTGGCTAGTATGATTATTTAAAATTTCAAAATAAATACACGAAAGCACTTGACCTTTCCCTAAGGGGAAGGTGTATTTTTGGCATGAAAAGAACATTTAAATGTGTCAGAAATTATGAAAGTGAGGATAAAAATGAAGATTAAAGATGTGGAAAAATTGACAGGACTAACAGCAAAGAGTATCCGATTTTATGAGTCAAAAGGATTACTGGAAGTACAGCGCAATGAAGAAAATGATTATCGTGAATACACAGAGGAAAATGTGAAACAGTTAAGAAAGATTAAGTTATTTCGTTATCTTGATTTTTCTATTGAAGAATTGCAACAGATGCAACAATCTTCGGTAGATGAAGTGAAAAAGGCACTTTTAGAAAAAGCCGATATGTATTCTGGAAAGGTTGAAGTCTGTGAAACGAAACGTGACATTTGTCTTGGTTTATCCAAGGATTATGGAAAAGAATCCGGTGATGTGGTGGAGGAGTATCATGATGTAATTGATTTTGTGGAGGGAGAAGAATTTCAAGAATTATGGGATGACATGAATCGTTGGAATTGTCCTTCTAATGGAGAAATGGCTGTGTCGACCTTAGTGTTTTTGGGTCCAATTATAGGTTTTTTAGTAAATATAAATATGCAACGATATGAAGCATTGGAAATTAGCCTTTTTCTGACAATTATAGCAACGATATTTCTTACCCTGAAGTGGAAGGATTTTCTTCACAAACGAAAATATAGAAAATCCCTTGTGGAAGAGCGGAATCAACAAACCCAATTTGTAATCCCTATTCTGCTGTTAGCTATTATATTTGCAATTTTAGCGCTTGTAGGAACATCTTATCTGCAAATAAAATATTTGGCACCGGATGGTTGGTTGTTTTTTGAAATGGATCCGCGTTTGTTGTTACTTTCAATAGCAACCATTATGTTGCCAATTATTAGTGTACTGGCATGGAGTGCCAATTTTCTAGATAAAAGTGGGAAATGGGAAAATGGAAAATATGCTTTTGATTGGTTGGAAATTCTGATAAATCACAAACGCATTACAGGAGTGTGTTGGATTATATGTGTGTATATATGCTTTATAAGCGTAACCTTTGTGACAGAGAATCAGATTGTCTGTTATTCGCCATTTAATCCTATGGGAACAGTTTATGAATACAGCGATGTGGAAAAGGTGGATGCCAGGTTTGGGGAAAAGATATTTTCTCTCTTTGAATTTGAGAGGAAGGGGAGTTTTTCCTATACCATCTGGTTGGACGGAAAGAAAGAAATTTTCACTGGATGTTCAGTAAATGAAGATATTCCGCGCTACGAAGACACTTATCTAGAACTGGAGGAATTTGATCAAGCATTAATGAAGTTGGGAATTCCGAAAGAAGGAGACTCTACAGAGAAAGATAATTGTGTTATGGATCAGTGTTATATAGATCGTTTTGTAAGGATAATCGAGAATGGTCAACATTAAAACACGCAATATGTATAAAACTCTTGCATATTTGTTTGTAATAGGATATAATTCATACAATAAGAATGCACGCAAACGGTGTCCTTGTGGAAGAAAAGGGGTACAGTTCAGTGTAGAGATACAGAAAGAGGAGAAGGATGACCACCAGAGA
>CAYTOQ010000175.1:0-3168 GCA_964439445.1 uncultured Clostridium sp.
ATGCAGGGTGAGCTTCTTGAATTCCCGGGTGAAGTATACGGAATGGTATTGAACCTGGAAGAGGATAACGTTGGTGCCGTATTATTAAGCGGTAACAAGAATATCAACGAAGGAGATACCGTTAAGACCACAGGTCGTGTGGTTGAGGTTCCGGTTGGCGACGGAATGTTGGGTCGTGTTGTAAATGCATTAGGTCAGCCAATTGACGGAAAGGGACCAATTAAGTCAGATAAATCAAGACCGATTGAGAGAGTTGCTTCCGGTGTTATTTCCCGTAAGTCGGTAGATACACCATTGCAGACAGGTATCAAGGCGATTGATGCCATGGTTCCAATCGGTAGAGGACAGAGAGAGTTGATTATCGGTGACCGTCAGACAGGTAAGACAGCCATCGCAATCGATACAATTATCAATCAGAAGGGACAGGGTGTGTACTGTATCTATGTTGCAATCGGACAGAAAGCTTCTACCGTGGCGAACATTGTTAAGTCTTTGACAGAGTACGGTGCAATGGATTATACAACCGTTGTTGCATCCACTGCTTCTGAGCTTGCTCCACTTCAGTATATTGCACCATACGCAGGTTGTGCGATTGGTGAGGAGTGGATGGAAAATGGAAAGGACGTATTGGTTATCTATGATGACCTTTCTAAGCATGCAACTGCTTATCGTACACTTTCCTTATTGCTTCGTAGACCACCTGGACGTGAGGCTTATCCTGGAGATGTATTCTACTTACATTCCAGATTGCTTGAGCGTGCAGCGAAATTAAATGATGAATTAGGTGGAGGTTCTTTAACAGCACTTCCAATTATTGAGACACAGGCAGGTGACGTTTCTGCTTACATCCCAACAAACGTAATTTCTATTACAGATGGACAGATTTACCTTGAGACAGAAATGTTTAACGCAGGTTTCCGTCCAGCGATTAATGCGGGTCTTTCTGTATCCCGAGTTGGTGGTGCAGCACAGATTGGTGCGATGAAGAAGATTGCTTCTCCTATCCGTACAGAGCTTGCTCAGTATCGTGAGCTTGCAGCATTCTCTCAGTTTGGTTCTGAGTTAGACGAGGATACCAAAGAGCGTTTGGCACAGGGTGAGAGAATTAAGGAAATGCTGAAGCAGCCTCAGTACAAGCCAATGCCAGTTGAGAAGCAGGTTGTTATCATTTATGCAGCAACAAAGCGTTATTTGTTGGATGTTCCAGTTAATGAAATTCTTGACTTTGAGAAGGGATTGTTTGAGTTTGTGGAGACACAGTATCCTGAAATCTTTACTCAGATTCGTGAGAATAAGAAGTTGACAGAGGAATTAGAGAAATTGTTAGACGAGGCAATCACCGCTTACAAGAGTCAGCGTGAGGTAGAGAAATAAAATGCTTTCTAGGTATGTCTATCAAGCAATGAAGTAGCTTTATGATTAGACAGTAAAAAGAAGCATTGTAGCTGACATGTAGTTTATAAAAGAAAGAGGTGAAATGTCTTGGCATCAATGAGAGATATAAAGCGTAGAAAAGAGAGTGTTGCTAGTACAGGTCAGATTACTAAAGCGATGAAGCTCGTTTCTACTGTTAAGCTTCAGAAAGCAAAAGCCAGGGCAGAGGGTAATAAGCCATATTTCACAATATTGTATGATACCATTTGTTCCATCTTAGGAAGAACAGGGAAGATTGACCATAGATACTTAAAGGCCAATGATTCCACAAGGAAAGCAGTTATTGCTATTACTTCTAACAGAGGTCTTGCAGGTGGTTACAACAACAATATTGTAAAAGAAATTGTGGCTGCATTTACTCCGGAAGATACAGATATCTATGCAGTTGGTAAAAAGGGTATGGATGGATTGATTCGAAAAGGATTTAACATTGTTGAGGATTATTCAGAGGTTATGAACGACCCTTTGTATTCAGATGCGATTCACATTGGTAAGAATGTTCTTGCTTCCTATGAGAATGGGGAAGTAGGAGAAATCTACCTTGCATATACAAGCTTTAAAAACACTGTGGTGCAGGAGCCTAAGTTGATTAAGCTTCTTCCAATCGATGTGGATGAGATTATGCAGGATGTGGAGATTGATGTCTTGACTCCGATGAACTATGAGCCAGAAGCAGACGAAGCTTTGGATATGATTATTCCAAAATATATGAACAATATTATATTCGGTGCATTTGTGGAAGCTGTTGCCAGTGAAAATGGTGCCCGTATGCAGGCAATGGATTCTGCAACGAAGAATGCAGAAGACATGATTGCAGATTTGTCCTTGAAATACAACCGTGCCCGTCAGGGAGCTATTACACAAGAGCTTACTGAGATTATCGCAGGTGCGGATGCCATCTCATAGTTTTCGGTGCGAAACGTGAAATGTGTGGAGATTTCACATGTTGCTTGTGAGGAATGCAATGCACAAAAACAGTTTTGTTCCATTGTGCTAACCGTTCCAATGAGCCACAAACCGTGCGAAAGCGCTCGGAATTAGACCTCGCGTTTCGCTGTGTCTCATCTCCACAGCACAAAAAGTCACAAAAACTTGCTTTTGTGCATAAGCATTCTGACAAACACTATACAAGGATTAACGTGTGAAATCATTTACTTTAATGAGTTTCGTACGATAAGGTGTATGAATGGAAGAGTTACAGAAGAGAAAGGTTTGCATTTATTAAAAGAAAATGAAAACTACAAGATGGTAGAAAAAAAGAAATATAACGTAAGGAGATAAATATATGGCAGAGAAGAATGTCGGTAAAATCACCCAGATTATCGGTGCCGTATTGGATATTAAGTTCAGTGAGGGTAACCTTCCTGAGATTAATGACGCCATTACCATTGCAACCAAAGACGGTGGCGAGTTAACCGTTGAGGTTTCACAGCACCTAGGTGATGATACTGTAAAGTGTATTGCCATGGGACCAACAGATGGTTTGGTTCGTGGTATGGAGGCCGTAGCTACAGGTGCACCAATGACCGTACCTGTTGGTGAGAATACATTGGGTCGTATCTTCAATGTATTGGGTCAGCCAATCGATAATAAGCCAGCACCAGAGTGTGAGCAGAGCTTTCCGATTCATAGAAAAGCTCCAGAGTTCTCTGAGCAGGCTACAGATACAGAAATGTTAGAGACTGGTATCAAGGTC
The DNA here is from genome assembly GCA_964439445.1 of uncultured Clostridium sp. Lineage (GTDB taxonomy): Bacteria > Bacillota > Clostridia > Lachnospirales > Lachnospiraceae > CAG-590. The sequence goes on from CAYTOQ010000175.1 coordinate 3,131, forward strand.
GTTGACTTACTTTGTCCTTATCAGAAGGGTGGTAAGAT
>CAYTOQ010000176.1:0-3099 GCA_964439445.1 uncultured Clostridium sp.
TTAGGCTTGTTTGCAAACCTTCGTCCGGCACTTCTTTATCCAGAATTAAAGGGTGCATGTCCTTTGAAGGAAGAGATTGCAGACAAGGGCTTTGATATGATGATTATGCGTGAGCTTACCGGTGGTTTGTACTTTGGCGAGCGCAAGACCATTGAAGAGAATGGCAAGAAAAAAGCAATTGATACATTAACTTATTCAGAGGATGAGATTCGCAGAATTGCAATTCGTGGTTTTGACATTGCCATGAAGAGAAGAAAGAAAGTAACCTCAGTTGATAAGGCAAATGTGTTGGATTCCTCAAGACTTTGGAGAGCGGTTGTCAACGAGGTAGCAAAGGATTATCCAGAGGTAGAGGTTGAGCATATGTTAGTCGATAACTGTGCAATGCAGTTAGTAAAAGACCCTGCACAGTTTGATGTTATCTTAACAGAGAACATGTTCGGTGACATTTTATCGGATGAAGCTTCCATGGTAACTGGTTCTATCGGAATGTTAGCTTCGGCTTCCTTAAATGAAACCAAGTTTGGTATGTATGAACCAAGTGGCGGTTCTGCGCCAGATATTGCAGGACAGAACAAGGCGAACCCAATCGCAACGATTCTTTCCGCAGCAATGTTGTTACGCTTCTCATTGGATTTGGATGCAGAAGCAGATGCAGTGGAAGCGGCAGTAAAACAGGTTCTTGTGGATGGTTATCGTACATGTGATATCGTGTCAGATGGAACTCAGCTTGTAAGCTGTTCCGAGATGGGTGACTTAATTGTAGAGAGAATCTAATGCCCATGTCGGAGAGAAATGTTTTTGTATATTAAAAAAACACGTAAATAGATAATTGCGAAACGTTAGAAGACTTATTCTGAGTTATGCAAAGTAAACAAATACCAATAAGCAGGTGCATTCGCAACCCGTCGGTACTTAATGAGATGTATTACATCGAATTTAGTACCGCTACGCGTTGCAAGCAGCGCAAGCGTGCCTGCGTTGGTTTGTTTACTTTGATAACTCTCGTAAAAAGAATATAGTTTCGCAATTACCTAATACCACATAAAATATGAAAAGGAGACAAAGTATGAAGAGTGATAATGTAAAAACAGGTATGCAGCAGGCACCACACAGATCTTTATTTAATGCCCTTGGTATGACTGAGGAAGAAATGAAGAAGCCGTTGGTTGGTATTGTTTGCTCCTATAATGAAATTGTACCAGGTCATATGAACTTGGATAAAATTGCACAGGCTGTTAAGCTTGGTGTTGCAGCAGCAGGTGGTACACCGATTATGTTCCCGGCAATCGCAGTATGTGATGGTATTGCAATGGGACACATTGGTATGAAGTATTCTCTTGTAACAAGAGATTTGATTGCAGATTCTACTGAGTGTATGGCAATTGCACATCAGTTTGATGCATTGGTTATGATTCCAAACTGTGATAAGAATGTGCCCGGACTTTTGATGGCAGCAGCAAGAGTGAATGTTCCAACGGTATTTGTATCCGGCGGTCCAATGCTTGCAGGTCATGTTAAGGGGCATAAGACATCCCTTTCTTCTATGTTTGAGGCAGTTGGTTCTTATGCAGCAGGCACTATGAGCGAAGAGGATGTCAATGAATTTGAATGTAAGGCTTGTCCTACCTGTGGTTCATGCTCTGGTATGTACACAGCTAACTCAATGAACTGCTTAACAGAAGCGCTTGGTATGGGACTTCCAGGAAACGGAACCATCCCTGCTGTATATTCTGAAAGACTTAAGCTTGCAAAGCATGCAGGTATGGCAGTTATGGATATGTACAATAAGAACATTCGTCCAAGAGATATCATCACAAAAGAGGCAATTATGAATGCGCTTACCGTAGATATGGCACTTGGTTGTTCTACAAACTCCATGTTACATATTCCTGCAATTGCACATGAAATCGGATTTGATTTTGATATTGCACTTGCAAATGATGTAAATGCAAAGACTCCAAACCTTTGTCATTTGGCTCCTGCAGGACCTACTTATATGGAAGATTTAAATGAAGCCGGTGGCGTATACGCTGTGATGAACCAGTTAAGAGAGGCTGGTTTGTTAAATGAAGACTGTATGACAGTAACCGGAAAGACAATTGGCGAGGCGGTTAAGGGTCACACAAACAAGAATCCAGAGGTGATTCGTCCAATGGATAATCCATATAGTGCAACCGGTGGTCTTGCAGTATTAAAGGGTAACCTTGCACCAGACGGTTCTGTGGTGAAGCGTTCTGCTGTGGTACCTGAAATGATGAAGCATGAGGGTCCGGCGAGAGTATTTGACTGTGAAGAAGATGCAATTGCAGCAATCAAGGGCGGAAAAATTGTTGCCGGTGATGTTGTGGTTATTCGTTACGAGGGTCCTAAGGGTGGTCCTGGTATGAGAGAGATGTTAAATCCAACATCTGCGATTGCAGGTATGGGACTTGGTTCTTCGGTAGCACTTATCACAGATGGTCGTTTCTCCGGTGCAAGCCGTGGTGCTTCTATTGGTCACGTTTCACCAGAAGCAGCAGTTGGTGGTCCAATTGCATTTGTTGAGGAAGGAGATATTATCAAGATTGATATTGACAACCATAGTCTACAATTAGATATCTCAGAGGAAGAAATGGCTAAGAGAAAAGCAAACTGGACTCCAAGAGAGCCTAAGGTTACAACCGGATATCTTTCAAGATATGCAAAGATGGTAACTTCGGGCAATCGTGGAGCGGTATTAGAGTTCTAATAGATAGAGATTTAATATCACATTTATAAGAAATATTTCGAAATATGTTCTTTACAAAACCTATAAAAAAGATATATGATGATATAAGTGTCAAAAGTACAAAAAGCAATTCTGCTTGCAGAAAGAGCTTTTTGACTTAATGACACTTGTAAGAATATAGATACGAGATACATAAAAATAAGTCATAAGATGATTGCAAATTATTTTCAATAACTTACAATAGTTACAATAATATGTATTAAGGAGAAAAGAAGATGAAACAGTTAACAGGTTCAGAAATCGTAATTGAATGTTTAAAAGAACAGGGTGTTGACACAGTATTTGGTTATCCGGGTGGTACCATTTTAAATGTATATGATGCACTTTAC
>CAYTOQ010000177.1:0-2992 GCA_964439445.1 uncultured Clostridium sp.
TTAAACTTACCACACTGTGACTGTCTGTGTCTACATCAATATACAAGCTTCCTTCTGTAATGCCTGTTACCATTCCATAAAGACTGGTCGTTCTCACTTCATAGCCTGTAATTCCCTCACTCAGGCTTCTTGTCTGGCTTACTCCATAGAGTTCCGCAGCCACTGTGTCTGCAATATCCACCTGGACAAAGTATAGCTTTCCGGCAAGGGAAAGGAGCTTACCTAGATATGCTTCGCTGTGTATATTGCATAAATGATATTACTAATCAAATATACAAAAACACCCTGCCAAGTTATATACTTACTTAGAAATTTCTTTAACTTGATAGGGTGTTTTTATTAGTTGTTACTCAGCTTGTACTATCTAGTAGCACAGTTTATAAATGTAAGACAAAATATATTATCTACAAACTATTTTCTTCACTAAATAATATCTTTCCATCCGCAGAATATTCTGCGGATTTTACAATCTTCGCTTTTGATTTATGTGTAATATTTCCGTTCCCATCAAAATACTGATGTATCAGTCGAATTCCTCCATGTGGAAAACTTCCTGTTTTTATTTCCACCTCAGGATCTGTAACCTTCTTCTTTGAGAATTCCTCTTCCAAAGCATGGGCGACTTCGTCCATTCCTACACTTCTACGAAAATCCCATTGTATTTCTCTATTTTCTGGTTTTGCAAAATCCCATAAATTCTCATAAAGTGTAATTCGGGTGACTTCATTCTCTAATTCAATATTTTCATAACAGTTAGAAAATGATTGGAGTTTCTCTTTACTAATGTATTGATAGAATTCTTTTCCAAACCACATACGATAACAGGAACCGAACATCAGTCCATTCACATAATGCATATGTCCTGGGTTATATTCAATATCAACAGTTTTAGAGTCTTTTAATTTAACTCCATCTAAGCTCAAATCTTTCATCTCATAATAAGTCACTGATTTTGCACTTTGTTGCACACTATCTTCAAAAGATGAACTATATGCGACAATAGCATTTTCCAATATATATTCCTGAAAATCCTCTTCAAAGTTACTATCTGAAATTTCATTTCCTAATACAAAAGTCAGATAAAGATAGTCTTTATTCCACGCATTTTGTGAAATAGAAATATAATTTGTATCAGCACTCAGTTCAATAAGTATTTTTTGTTCTTTTAATTCATCATCTAATCCACACCAAAACCTTTTTTCATTATATTTGTGATATTTCCCATTAGTAGACTTCCTTCGTCGCATATCAACTGGTATAAAATATTCACACGCCTTTTTTAGCCATGATTCTAATATAATTACACTTATATCCTTTCTGTTATATGCTGCAGTATATATAACATGCTTCTTCATCAATTAAAACTCCTCTATTTTTATTATAATTTCTAACTCTTCAGCTTTTTTAATTAAGGTATCTAAATTTAAATATTGCTTTGTTCCTTCTGGAATCCTAACATCTAATATTTTATTAGCCGGAACATCATCTATTGTTATTTTTACATCCAACAAATCCATATATTCAATAACCTTCTTTGTTCCACCACCATTCGCATATGTCTTCAGCGAAGGATCAATCGTCTTTAAACTTACCACATCTAATCCCTTTTGGAAATCAACCACTGGATAATAACCACTGTTCTCTGCTCCACAATGCCACCAGTATGCATATTCCGATTGCGCAAGTAAATCTTCGATAACCACACCTCTTGTAGTTGCATTCAGTTTCCAAACATCAGCAGCACTTTGCAATGTAATGTTCTGCCCATTCACATGAATTGTAATCGGATACGTTACTGTAAGATCATCTATGATTTGCGATGGTGTTCTTCCATTTTTGAATCCTTCAATCGCATCATCTGAATATTCAAGCATTACCTCAACAGCTTCATCTCCATATTCTCCAATAGCATCTGCAGCGACTTTACCATATTTTGCAACCTGCTCAATAATATCATCTGCATGACCATCTGAGTTCTTAATAGCCTTCAGTACATCATCTGTAAAATCATCCAGATTATCCATTTTTAGAATCTGCGCAAGTATATCATCTGATAATCCTAGCTTTTTGGCTTTACTTAAAAAGTCTAGTCCTTTCTTCCCGAACTTCTCTGCACTTTCTCTAATAAGAGTATCATCGACTCCGGCTTTTTGAAGACTCTTTATGTGCTTACCTAATTCTGTAATGTCATCATAACTCTTTGACAATGCCTCTACAACAGTCTCACCTAATTGACGGACCAATTTGCTTTTTAATACATTTTTTATGATCGGCCCTGCAATCTTATTTAATGCATGGATTCCAATGGCTGTAATTATGTTAATCCACATATCCTGAATTAACTGTCCACCAGCTTCTTCATCTCCCATTGCATATGCCCACATTAAATTGATAGAATTCAAATAGGAATAAACAGCAAATCCAAACGCAATTCCTCCTAAGGCTAAGAACACTCCTCCCGCTAATGTTGCTCCTGCTGCAAGTGCAGTTATAGCAGTATTAATTAGCATAAGTGCTTCTGCCATATCCCAAATGGAGCATCCAATATCTACCATATACGCCAGAGTTACATCCTCTGTCATTGCTCCACCATTCAATCCACCACTTATCATGTATGCTCCTGCACCGGTCTCTGGATTCGTGATGATGTAGCCGGTTCCATGCCAGTCTCCCATGGTGATATCACTTGCTGGAATGGTTACGATTTTGCCACTATTGACTGCATTAATCACGGTCTGCTTGGTCGTCTCATCTGTATTCAGTTTTTCGATTTCCGTATCCAGGTTGTTCTTGGATATCAGAAGAATATCAATTCCCTCTTCCTGCGCTTTCGCAAGGATAGAAATCGTAGATACACTTTCAATACCGGTTAACTCTTCCCATACCACACTTTCATAAAGGGAACTTAGCATACCAGTAGAGAACATATACTCTTTCGGTGTATCTTCCTCACCTGTTAAACTTACCACACTGTGACTGTCTGTGTCTACAT
>CAYTOQ010000178.1:0-2952 GCA_964439445.1 uncultured Clostridium sp.
AAACATTTCAAAAACATCTCATAAACACAGTGTCTGTATAATAAAGCCATAATCCAAAACAACAAATTCAGGAGGACTTTATTATGAACAGAAATGATACAGAATTTATGGTGCAGAAAATCCGCACACAGTATATGGAAAAGGACAGCAGTGAGAAAAATCTCGACTTGCTTCGTGAACTTGATGCAGAAGTAAAACGTCCTGCAAATGTATTCGGTTATGTATTCGGCAGCATTTCCGCAATTGTTATGGGTGCAGGAATGAGCCTTGTTATGACAGACATCGGTCAGCAGCTTGGCATTTCAAACACAATGCCTATGGGTATTGTAATTGGCGTTGTCGGTATGCTTATGGCTATTGCAACATACCCGATATATAAGAATATTCTTGCTTCAAGAAAAGAAAAATACGCTGACAGAATTCTTGAACTCAGCGAAAAAATTATGAATGAGGAGAAGTGAAAATGAGCAAGGTCAAAGATTTTTTCAAAGGTGCATTCAATGATATGAAGGAAAGCGCAAAGGCGCAGCACGAGGTTGATAAGGCTAATTTCGCTGCGGCTAAAGCGGAGTCCAAAGCACAGTGGGAAGAAGCTAAAGCTATAGGCGACCCGGATAAGCGTAAAGCTATGATGCAGGCTGAACGTGATGAGCAGATTGCAGCCGCAAACAAAAGAATTGCTGAAGCGCAGGAGCGTATTGAATCTGCAAAGAAGTAAAAAACAGGCAGTCAGACTGATTTCGTATCGAGCTGACTGCCTGTGTTACTATTCAAGGATTTTGATTTTATTTTTATACAGCTTTATAAAAAGCAGAACTGCCACAATCACTGTCAGAATTTCAGCAATCGGGAATACTGTCCACATTGTCCAGGTCAGAGCGCTGTCCGCTTTTGCCATTTCTGCAAACAGCCACGCAAACGGGAACACGAACAAAAGCTGTCTGCATACCGAAACAATGAGGGATTCCATACCTCTGCCGAGAGCCTGAAATACTCCCTGAAAAGCGATATTTATACCTGCAAATACAAAGCAGATCGAAATAATGTGCATTGCACTTATGCAAAGACTTTCCGTTTCTCCCGAAAGTCCGAATATTCCTGCAAATGGCACAGCAAATATTTCTAGAGTGATAAAGCCGACAAGCATTATTACTCCTGTGTAAAGCTGACCATACTTCACGCAGTCACGGATACGATTCTTATCACCCATACCAAAGCTGAAAGCTGTTATCGGCATAATTGCGTCACGCATACCGAATGCAGCAAATAAAAGGAACTGCTGAATTTTGTAGTAAAGTCCGTAGGCTGTAACCATTGCTTCGTTTATACCGCCGAGAATCAGATTAAGTCCGTAGGTCATTACGGAAATAAGCGCCTGTGAAATGATTGCGGGGAGTCCGATTGCATAAATCTGACCGATGATTTTTGTGGAGGGCTTGAAGTAACAAGCCTTGTTTGAAATGACTTTGTTTACCTTCAGATGAAACGCAAGTGCGACAATAAAGGAAACAATCTGTCCGATAACCGTCGCATACGCCGCGCCCTTTACTCCCATTTCGGGACAGCCAAGCCAGCCATAAATCATAATCGGGTCAAGTATAATATTTGTTATCGCACCTGCAATCTGTGCAATCGTTGAGCAGACGGAATGACCAGTTGCCTGCAGCAGCTTTTCATATACTGCAAACATTGACATACCGAATGAAAATACACAGCATATCCGCAGGTAGTCCGTTCCCATTTCTGCAATCACGGGATTTTTTGTCTGTGAATTGATATAAAATTCCGCACCGAATATTCCGAAGAGCAGAAAAACGATGAATATTGCAACGCCAAGAAATGCGGCATTGCCTGCGGCTTTGTTTGCACGCTCGTTATCTCCCGCACCGAGGCTCTTGGCAACGAGTACATTTGCACCGACGCCTGTTCCGATACCTACCGCAACCATAAGTATCTGTAAAGGAAAAGCAAGTGTCAGAGCATTGAGCGCCTCCTCGCCGCCGCTTGGCATATTCGACACAAATGCACTGTCCACGATGTTGTAAACCGCTTGCAATACCATTGAAATTATCATAGGTATTCCCATAGAAAGCATAAGCTTCTTAATCGGCATTTCAGCCATTTTGTTGTTACTCATAAAAAACTCCTTTTCGATCAAAACAAAAAAGCGTAAATCCAGATAAGCTGGACTTACGCTTTTTGAGCTACTCACTGAAATATATTATAGCATTTTTACAGGCAAATTTCAAAGGCATTTCCGCACAAAATATTTACACGGGAACCACTTGTTTTTCTTCATTTTCGCTGCGGCTCTTGATGTCCTTTGCGAAAATCAGCTTGAATATTGTTCTCACAGCAGGCTGAATGAAGAAAAGCTGTGTAAAGAACGCAAACGGGAAGTTGAAGCAAATAAGCTTCAGCCATTCTGCAAGCAGAGTAATCATATTAAAGCCGCCCTGATAATTATAATAAAGGAAAGCGGCAATAAAGCTCATCGCAGGGCACATAATTCCAACGGTTGCACATATAATAGCTGTTTCAAAAAGCACAGGGTGAGTTTTGCGAGGGTCGAAAACCTTGCTTGCCAGTTTAAAGGAAAGGGGCGAGCCTAAAAGATTTTCAAGTGTGTATGCAAGCACAAACTCAATAAGCACAACTGCCCATATCGGAACGGGCTTACCAAACACGGGAACACCGCCCATTTTATTTATTGCGGCAAGCACACTGCTTTCTCCCGTAAGCGTCATAAACATTCCGCCGTGGATTACATACAGACTGTAAAAGACGTAAGCGTGAACGGTAATCACAACTGTGATAAGTGCGAATATCATTCTTTGGAACTGGTTTCTTGGCATAGTAAAACTCCTTTTCGGGCAATAAAAAAACACACGCATAGTAAATCTGTACCGTAATCAGATTTACGCACCCGAAGGTGCAACGTGTGTCGTTTAT
>CAYTOQ010000179.1:0-2923 GCA_964439445.1 uncultured Clostridium sp.
CAATGCATTATCAATTGTAGAATGTAACTTCTTCACACCTCCAAATACAACATCCTTTTCATTAATACTTGTACATGGAAAAATGTTTGGTGAAAAATAACCTGAGCTTCCCATGGAATCAGAAAGCTTCTGCGCACATCCCGGTCCTGAATGTAATACAGGTATTGCTCTCGAAATCGCCTGCACTGTCTGCATGGCACCAAGAGCACATTTATATCTTTGTTTATCTAATAATTTTGCCATTACTATTTAACCTCCTCTAAGAAACGATCCACATTCTGCTTATACCACCAGTCTGTATATGGAATCTTCACGCGTCTTGCAAGATTCTGTTCAAAGCTACGATTATGAATGCTGTCCAATATAGCCTGTGCAAACTCTAATGTATGCTTATAACCGAAAATCATATATTCATCTGCTACATAAACTGCTGGTGTTCCGTTCTTAATCGCCCATACGGTTGAGCCCGGATGACGTGACAAATACAAATCCGGCTTATATTTGTTAAGAATGTTCATTACTTCATAGTTCTGCTGGTCAGCAACACTTACTTCAAAATCAATGTCATGCTCTAACAAATACTCCATAGATGGTGGTACATCGCCATTTTCATACTTTCTGTCATAATGCCATGCCAATGCCCATACAACTTCTATTCCTAATTCATTAAGTACACGGGATACTTCAAATGTGTATCCAGGTCCCATACCAAGAACTGCCTTTAAGCCCTTTAATTCCTTCTTAATTTCTTCAATCTGAGGAATATAAATCGCTCTCTGCTCTTCAATATATTTTTCAACTGCCTCACTTCTACCTGTCACTTTTCCAATTTCTCTAAGCCATGTTTCAAAACCTGCAATACCAAGCGGATTAATGCTTCTTATGTAAGGAACACCATACTTTTCTTCAAGTCCATTGCCAAGATAATTACCTAATGTTCCACAAATACATGTAGTAGCCAATGATTCTGAAATATGCTCCAATTCTTCAACTGTTGAATTACAGTATAAGAAAATTGGTTCCAAATCAAAGTTTTTAAATATTTCAATAATTTCCGGTCTTGCACTTTCATAGAAATTCTTGAAATTAATAGTATTTCTCTTTTCCTTTGGCGGCTTTACAATAGCACTTAATACTGCATGATCCGAAATATCAAATCCTGTTGCCCATATTCTTGACTTAAAGCCCTCACAATGAACTGCAACAACAGGTACGTCTATTTCTTCTTTTACATCATCTACAACACTGTCAATATCTTCACCAATGATTCCTGTTGCACAAGAACTGGCTACAAATATCGCCTTTGGCTGATATCTTCTGTTTACCTCTAAAATAATGCTTCTAAGGCTTTCTGTAGAACCAAAGATTGTATCCTTTTCATTCATATCTGTTCCAACATATACAGTATTATTAGTTACTCCTCTTTTTTTAGCCATAACCTTATCAAGATAATATGCTCCTGCACTTGCTACAGAACATCCTGCCGGACCATGATGTATAATCGCCACATCACGAATAGCTGATAACTGTCCCAAACCACAGCTTGATAAACATGTACTTGACTGAGAAAAACATCTTGAACATCCCTTCAAGGTACCACAATTACTTTGATTTGCCAAATCGCTTAAGCTTCCAATGTAGCCTGTAATAGAGCCTATTCTATTTTCTCTTGTAGCTACATTTGAACTATCTAAATTAATTGCCACTTTCACTACCTCCTATTGCTCTTCAAATAATTTTGTTGATAAATATCTAAGTCCTGTGTCAGGCAACAATGCAACGATTGTTTTTCCTTTATTTTCAGGACGCTTTGCAAGCTGTGTAGCTGCATATATAGCAGCTCCCGAAGAAGTTCCTACTAATATACCGTCTGATTTTGCTACTTCTCTTGCGGCCTCAAATGCTTCATATGTTTCTACTTCAAACTTTTCATCATAAATATTTACATCAAAGGTTTTTGGTATTCTTTCTTCCGGAATACCTTCAAATGGATGTACTCCTGTAATCTCTTCAGGTGCCGGATTAGCTTCACTTGGAATAGAGTTAGGACCTGGCTGGATAGCCACAACCTGAACCTTTGGATTCTTTGATTTCAAATATTTGCCTGTTCCACTTACAGTTCCACCTGTACCTACATTTCCTACAAAGATATCCACCTTTCCATCTGTATCCTCCCATATTTCAGGTCCTGTTGTAGCTTCATGTATGGCAGGATTTGCAGGATTATCCACTTGGTTAACAAAGAAGATATCTTTTTCCTTAGACAATACCTCTTCTTTCAAGGTCTTGATGGCTGCAATAAAATCTCCTCCTGTTTCTGCCAATGTTTTGGCAACCGCAGGTTCTTCTGACAGTTTTATTGTCTGTCCGCCAAATGCCTTAATTACCTTAAAACGTTCTTCACTTACATTATCCTGAATATAAACACGGAATTTATATCCCTTTGCCGCTGCTATAGCTGCAAGACCAATGCCTGTGTTGCCGCTTGTTGTTTCTACAACAGTGTAGCCGGGCTTTAATAAACCCTTCTTTTCAGCATCCTCTATCATCGCATAGGCAATTCTGTCCTTTACGCTCTGGTTTGGATTGTAATACTCTAATTTAACTAAAAGCTTTGCTTCTAACTGATGTTTCTTTTCATAATTCTTAAGTTCTAATAATGGTGTCTTTCCTACTAACTCTGTAATTGATTCATAAACTTTACCCATAAGTTTACCTCCTAATATTAAATATGATAATCATCAGCAAAATCCATAAGACCGTACTCTAACAATATCTCTTCCAAACGCTCCTGTGTCATAGGCGTTGGGATTGCGAAGTCAGTATTATTAATTACGGCTTCTGCAAGATTACGATACTCCTGAGCCTGCTGTGAATCCGGCTTATATTCTATAACTGTCTTTTTGTTAATCTCTGCTCTCTG
>CAYTOQ010000180.1:0-2920 GCA_964439445.1 uncultured Clostridium sp.
CAATATATCTTATAAAGGAGTATAGGCATGGATATCATAATTTCGAATAATGCCGATAGTCAGATTTATGAGCAAATCAAGGAGCAGATTAAGTTGATGATACTGAATGGCGATTTGAAGGAAGGGGACGCCCTGCCGTCAATGCGCTTACTTGCGAAGGAGCTTCGCATTAGTATTATCACCACAAAGCGTGCCTATGAAGAGTTAGAACGGGAAGGCTATATTGAATCCTTTACCGGCAAGGGTAGCTTTGTGAAAGCCATGAATACAGATGTGGTGAAGGAAACCTTGGTTTACGAAATCGAGACTTTATTGGAAGAGGTAATTGATAAGGCGGTTATCGCGAGACTGTCCTATGAAGAGCTAACAGAGATTTTGAAGCTTTTGTATGATGAAAGGAAGTCGCAGGACAATGGATAAGGTATTAGAATTAAAGAATGTAACAAAGGATTATGGTGATTTTAAGTTAGACAATGTGAGCTTTTCTGTAACACAGGGGGCAATCTGTGGATTTATTGGACAAAATGGTGCCGGTAAAACAACAACCATCTCTTTGATACTAGATATCATTAAAAGAGATGCGGGTGATATTCAGGTGTTTGGTGAGGATATTTTGGCAAATCCAACTGCAATCAAAGAACGAATCGGTGTGGTATTTGATGAGATGGGATTTCATGATTTCATGACAGCTACACAGATTAGCAAGATGATGGCAAACATTTATAAGAACTGGGATGAAGCGGTGTTCTTTGATTATCTTGAGAAATTCGCTCTTCCTAGAAAGAAGCGTTGTGGTGCATTTTCCCGCGGTATGCGAATGAAGCTGCAGATTGCAGTTGCTATGTCCCACGGTGCAGAACTTCTCATTATGGATGAGCCAACCAGTGGTTTGGACCCAATTGTTCGTAACGAGATTTTGCAGATTTTCCAGGAGTTCGTTATGGAGGAGAACCATACAATCTTGCTATCTTCTCACATTACTACGGATTTGGAACGTATTGCAGATGAAGTGGTATTTATCAATAAGGGAAAGATTGTTCTTGCGGGTAATAAGGATGAGATACTAGAAACTCATGGTCTGATGAAATGTAAGAAGAATGACATGGCAGGTATTGATGAGAGCGATATCATTTCTACCCGCCCATCTGCTTTCTGTACAGAAGTGTTGGTGGCAAATCGGCGGGGGTGTGCGAAGAAATATCCGAAGGTTACCATGGAACAGACTACATTGGAGGATATTATGATTTTCTATGTCAATAGAGGTTCTCAGGTAAATGCAAATATCGAATCTCTTGATAAGAAAGATGTTGAGGGTGCGAATATGACATCTACTTCTGAAATGGAAGAAGCATCTACGTCAGAAGCTTAGAAGAAGGGGCGTGGATGATTATGAAAGGATTGTTGATTAAAGATTATTATTGCTTGAAGAAAAGCCTGAAATCATTTTTTGGATTAACCATTGGTGTCATTCTAATTGGTATCATGTTTGCAATTAGTATGGAGCATGGGAATATGGCAATGGTAGCAGCGGAAACGGCGGTACAGGCTGGTGTAGATGAAGCTACGGCGTTTGATATGTTCCGAATTGCAGTGTGGCTTGTGATTGTTATTCCAATGGCGTTTGTCGGAAATGTTGTTGATTGTTTTAAGGCAGATATGAGTGCGGACTTTGGAAAGCAGTTATTTAGCTTACCGGTTAATTCAAAACAGATTGTTGGTGCAAGATATCTGGCGTGTATCATCTATGCTTTGGTAAGCTTTGTGGGTGCTACCATTACGGCGCTTTGTATTTCCGGCGCATCAGAACAGTATCCATTCTCTGAATTAATGTCAGTGGCAGTATTGTTTGGCTCTATCATAATAATTTACCTTTGTATTGTAATGTGTCTGATTTATTTGATTGGTGTGAAATATGCAGATTACATTCAGTCTGCACCACTTTTATTGGTAATGATAGTGGCAGTTGTGTTCTCCAATGTGAAAATGATGAACATGGAGGAAGAGGAGTTGACTGCACTTATGGAGAATATATGGGAAACTGTGAAAAGCTTTATAACACAGAATGTCAGTATCTTTTTATTGGTGGCAGTGGTGACTTTGGTGGTTACTTACTTTGCTTCCGTTTGGATTGTTGAGAAGAGAAGGGGGAAGGCAATATGTTAGGTTTATTATATAAGGATTATATTGCCGTGAAGGGAAAGTATTTCATGGTGGCTCTTTTCGGACAGTTTTTAATTGTGACAGTTCTTCGTTTAACAGTAGTAGATGAGGTTGTAGATCATATACTGCCAGCTATGGTTATGATGATGCTTTGTTGTTTGGCTGCGGTTATTCCATTTATTTTTGAACTTAGCTTAATGAAAGCCGATGAGGGAAGAAAACAGAAACAGTATTTCTTAAGTCTTCCAGTTAGTAGAAGACAGTATGTAGCATCAAAGTATATATTCCTGGCGATTGCGTTTTATATCATTCAGTCGGTGGCAACCTTTGAATTTGTCGTGTGCCAGGTGAATATGAAATCGGAAGAAATGAGTGCAAGGATGAGCACTGTTCAGATGCTGGTGCCTACATTTTTGGCGATTTGTATGGTGACTTGCGCGTTAGAACTTCCGTTTTTTGTTGGCATGGGAGTGAAGAAGGGTATGGCAGCCAAGGAAAGCATCATCTTCATTGTGTTCTTTTTGGCGGTTGCTTATATTATGTTTGGTGATTTATCGATTGTAGAAGAAGCCAGTATTATGTCACTGATTGACTATTTTATGAAACATCCAGAAATAAGTATGACGGTGCCGGTGTTCGCACCAGTGGTAAGTATTTTGTTGTTCTATGGCTCATACTTGATTTCAGCTCGGATTTTTGAGGGAAAGGAGTGGGAAGATGAATAAGAAATTAACGAAGAAACGTCTTATCATTTATTTGG
>CAYTOQ010000181.1:0-2911 GCA_964439445.1 uncultured Clostridium sp.
CCCTACCGGAAATTTCAAATCAAAAACTAACATGGGAATTGCCATCAAAAACAAAGTTGCAAACAGCATACCTCGCTGGATATATTCACCACCTCTTCGCATATCGATAATAGCCATCCCGGTACAGGCAAACATAAACACAAATAATATAGAAAACATTATCACTCTACCTAACATTGTCAACCCTCAAACTTTAACATTTCTTTTTGTGAACATCAAAAGGGCTGAAATTCAGACATTTCAACCCCTTTTATCATACACTACTAATTATTTTCTTCCTCTACCGGAATCTCTACCTTAAGGCAAAGCTCCTCTAACTGCTTCTCATCTACGCTACCTGGCGCTTCACTCATCAAGCAGCTTGCATCCTTAATCTTAGGGAATGCAATCACGTCACGGATGGAATCTGCACCAGTCATTAACATGATAATTCGGTCAAGACCAAATGCTAATCCTGCGTGAGGTGGAACACCATACTTAAATGCGGTTAACAAGAAACCAAACAAGTCATGTGCGACCTCATCACTGATTCCAAGAAGCTTGAACATCTTCTCCTGAATGTCATCCTGATGGATACGGACAGAACCACCACCAAGCTCCACACCATTTAATACGATGTCGTAAGCCTTGGCTCTTGCCTTACCCATATCGGTATCCAAAAGCTCTAAGTCTTCCTCCATTGGCATAGTAAATGGGTGATGCATTGCCTGAAAACGTTCTTCCTCCTCAGACCACTCAAATACAGGGAACTCCGTTACCCAAAGGAACTTATAATCATTCTTGCTTACTAATCCTAACTGGTCTGCCAACTCACAGCGAAGTGCACCAAGCACAGAGAATACAATCTTATCTCTGTCTGCTGCAAACAACAACAAGTCGTTAGGCTTTCCATCCATTTTCTCAATAAGAGCTGTCATTTCTTCATCCTTCATAAACTTTGCAAAGGATGACTTGTATGTTCCATCTTCTGCAATTGCAATGTAAGCAAGACCCTTTGCGCCATAGCCCTTTGCAAAATCTACTAACGCATCAATCTTCTTACGTGGCATAGCACCCTGTCCCTTGGCATTGATACCACGAACCGAACCGCCGTTTTCAATCGCACCCTTAAATACTACAAACTCACAATCCTTCACAACCTCAGTTACGTTGGTAAGCTCCATGCCAAAACGAATATCAGGCTTATCAGAACCGAAACGGTCCATCGCCTCTCTCCATGTCATTCTCTGAATTGGAAGCTCCACATCTACATCGATTGCTTCCTTAAAAATTCTAGCAAGTAATCTCTCATTTACATCTAATACATCCTCAATGTCAACGAAGGATAACTCCATATCAATCTGTGTAAATTCCGGCTGTCTGTCTGCACGCAAGTCCTCGTCACGGAAGCACTTAGCCACCTGATAGTAGCGGTCGTAACCAGCCGCCATCAATAGCTGCTTGAAAATCTGTGGTGACTGTGGTAACGCATAAAAGGAACCCGGATGCACACGGCTAGGTACAAGATAATCTCTTGCTCCCTCTGGCGTTGACTTATTAAGGATTGGTGTCTCAATCTCCAAAAATCCTTCCTCATCTAAGAAGTTACGAATGGCGTTAACCACCTTACTTCTAAGAATCAAATTGCGCTGAAGGTCTGGTCTTCTAAGGTCTAGGGTACGATACTTAAGACGTAATTCTTCCTTTGTCTTAGAATTCTCCTCAATTGGGAATGGTGGAGTCTCTGCTTCGGAAAGAATACGAATATCCTTTGCAATAATCTCAATATCACCAGTTGCAAGGTTCTTGTTAATTCCACCGGCACGAAGTACCACTTCACCGGTGATTGCAACTACGAACTCACTACGAAGCTTCTCTGCCTTAGCAAAGCTCTCGCTACCACACTTGTCCTCTTCAAAGATAATCTGTAACACACCACTTCTATCTCTCAAATCTACGAAAATGATACCACCCTTGTTACGGCTCTTTTGAACCCAGCCCATAACGGTAACATTTTCACCAACATTCTTATTACTTACTTCTGTACATCTGTGGGTTCTCTTCAAACCCTTCATTGATTCTGCCATGATTGCCTCCTAACCAAAAATCTGTATTCTTAAATGTTCTAACATCTATGAACATAAATAATGCATGGGTGAACACACCCACGCATTATTATATATGGTTTAAATGAATTTGTACAGGGAGAATGTTATTTCTCCACGCTCTCAGAGCTACAATACTCTTGGCTAATTCCTAGCAACTGTATTCATACTCTCACTTGCCATCCTCTTTTTTACAACCTTTTCACATCAATATATGTTGTACCTTTGCTTGCTCTTATCTTTACTAAGACCAAAACCTTGTCCCGTTTCAAGAACTGTCGATGTCTGATATGTAATTGTTCTATTCTTAACACGCGCCACGCCATTCTGTTTCTTCAAAATAATTGAGAAAACACTGTACACTCTTCACACGCCTTTGTAACATACTCAACATTTCTATTGATTGGATGTTTTTTCCACACTAATTATGACTTCATCACAATTCGTCGTTACTGATACATACGATTCAATCTCTTCTTCAAGTTGCTGACTCATTGAATATCCTTGTTGAAGAATTACGTCTATTTCAATCACCTCATCTCCCATATACTGAACATATGATTTCGGATAAATAAAAATCTCCCTAATTTCTTCTAATTCTTCTAGGTTATTCTCCATAGAATCCTTTATAATCTCCCATTGAACTTGATCTCTTTCCTCTTTTGTTTTCTCTTCACCAGAATCCATCAAAATAATTTGGTCACCATCTTCATCTGTTTTTTTCTCTGTATATTTTGCATAAGCAAACCATATACAGAGAATTATACATAAACATACTATAATAGTTCCCTTAATCTTACCCCTCTTCTTCATATTTTCAAACCCTC
>CAYTOQ010000182.1:0-2235 GCA_964439445.1 uncultured Clostridium sp.
ATAATTCATAATTATGAACCGTATTTCATATTCCTGCTCATATTTCATAGAAGTTTCATAATGTTTCATAGAAAGTTAATAGCTTTTCAGAATTCAATTTGTTATTATTTTTCTAATGGATTCAGAATATGAAGCTGCAGTGAAAGAGCAGGAGGAAGATGAGATAGCAGAGAAATTAACAAAAGAAATATCGGAATCACCAACTAAGCAAAGGGAAGATTGTGCAGAAGAGATTTACCAGATTTTTGACAAGGTATTTAAAAAGATAATCACCCTGTCAACAAAAGCAGTTATTAACTTAATTAATGGTCTGTTTGATACGGATTATCCGTTAGATAGTGCCATAACGTATAACTGGACGGAGTTTGTGGATGACAGCTTGAGAAAGATATTAGCAGACACCATTCTTACTATTAATGGAAAATACTCGTATCATTTAGAGGCACAGATGGAGAAGGATAACAGTATTGTTTTTCGTGTGTTTGATTATGGCTATAGTCATGCCAACCGGACGAGAACTGTGGAGGATGGAAGATATATCTTACGATTTCCCAAGCCAATGGTGATTTACCTGTATTATGAAAGCCAGGTTCCAGACGAATATGTCTTAACTGTAGAGTATGATGGTGGTAAGGATGTATATGAGTATAAGGTTCCGGTGTTGAAGCTGCCAGAATTATCGGCGCAGGAATTAAGTGATAGAAAGCTTGTGATACTAATTCCTTTTCATGTTTTAAAGTTAAGATATGCCTTAAAGAAGGGAAACTATGAGAATTTGGAGGAGTTGCAAAATATCATCCGGAATGATATAATCGGACATATCGAAAAGAACACGCAAATGGGTAATATAACGATGGAGGATGCGTTGAAATTGAAACGTTACTTGCAGAGTCTTTGTAATTACCTATGTTCTCATTATGAAGAACTGGAGGCGATACGGGATATGACAGATGAATCATTTATGACGGATATTGATATTATATGCAAGGAATATCAGGAAGCGATAAAGGAGCGGGATAAGCAGTTGGCAGAGCAAAGCAACCAACTTGTAGAACAAAGCAACCAACTGGCAGAGCAACAACGGCGTATTGCAGAATTAGAGAGACAACTACAAGAACTTAAGAACTAGACAGAGTGAATATGTCTATAAGAAAAAGAGGCTTTCTAGCCTCTTTTCTTTATAGTGCCACAAATGTAGCAGTTCTTTGCTTATAAATAGTGTAATATCGAAATCCGACACTCGTTAATAGTTCTTCTGCAACATCAAATCCGAATCCGATATCCTCTTTTTTATGAGCATCGCTACCAATAGTAATGATTTCACCACCTAGTTCTTTATATAGCTTCAAAGCCTCGATATGTGGATGAGGATATCCAATCTTTGTAATACCAGCAGTATTAATTTCGATACCTTTACCTCTTTCAATTAGGCTTTTTAATAAGACTTCAAAAATATCCCGATAGTCATCAAAACGGTAGACAAAGCTTTTGTCAGGACAGTAGCGGACTGCATAATCTAAATGTCCATATACATCAAATCCATCTGTAAGCTTCACATTTTCAACTTCCGATATAAAGTATTCTCTATATGCTTCTATGTTGGTTTTGCCTGCATAATATTCAGGATAGTAAGGATCCCCGTTTTTTAGTGCGGTCAAATGGGAAGAACCGATAATAAAATCGAATGGGTAGCGGTTAGAAAGGGTAGCAATACGTGGTGCGGTTTCTGGACAGATTCCTTGTTCTACACCGAGTCGTATTTCAATTTTATCGCGATACTGTTCGCGCAATTCTAAAAGTTTCTCAATATATGTATCAAAATCTAATTGAAAATCCATTTCTGGTTCCGCTTCATTGACCGGAAAATCCATATCATGATGATCTGTGAAATAGACATAGTGAAATCCTTTGGCAATTGCGGTTTCGATGATTGCTTCAGGAAACTCTGTGGAGTCTGATGAAAAGCGAGAGTGAACGTGCATATCGGTAACTATCATATTCGGTATCCTTCTTATCAATGAATTTGTTATACATAAATGCGTTTAAGACATTTGAAGCGATTGCTTAAATGTTGGTGTATGATACATCTATGCACACATTTCTTAGCATTTTAACATAGGAAAGGGGACATCGTCTACCAAAATGACATAGTAAAATTGTCTCTTTTTTGTCTGTATATTAATAAATTTGACAATTTGGCAAAAAACGGTTGCAAAAAGATATTTACTACTTGAA
>CAYTOQ010000182.1:2245-2805 GCA_964439445.1 uncultured Clostridium sp.
AAGGTATTATATGGACATAGGTTTGCTGATATATCAGCGACTAAATTTAATAATTCATAACTTTAGGAGGAATTTATTCATGGCAGTAAAAGTTGCAATCAATGGATTTGGACGTATTGGACGTCTTGCATTCAGACAGATGTTTGGAGCAGAAGGGTATGAGGTAGTTGCTATCAACGATTTAACAAGCCCAGCAATGTTAGCTCACTTATTAAAGTATGACTCTTCACAGGGTAAGTACGAGAAGGCTGACACAGTTAAGGCTGGTGAGGATTCAATCACAGTTGATGGTAAGGAAATCAAGATTTACGCATTCCCAGATGCAAACAATTGCCCATGGGGAGATTTAAATGTAGACGTAGTTTTAGAGTGTTCAGGTTTCTACTGCAGCAAGGATAAGGCTCAGGCTCATATCAATGCTGGTGCTCGTAAGGTAGTTATTTCTGCTCCAGCAGGTAACGATCTTCCTACAATCGTTTACAACACAAACCATGAGACATTGAAGGCTGAAGATACAATCATCTCTGCAGCTTCTTGTACAACAAACTGTTTAGCACCTA
>CAYTOQ010000183.1:0-2797 GCA_964439445.1 uncultured Clostridium sp.
CCTTTTTGCAATGCATCATCCTGTCACTACTTTGCCTTTTTAAACAGTTTTTTGTACTTCTCCACCTTTTTCTTCGGTGCCTGGATATTAAGTCCGTTCACACCCTTCAAAGTTCCTTTCCCTACGGAGGTCAACTTAGAACTCTTGATAATAAGCTTCTTCAACTTACCGTCTTTATAGAATACTTTCTCTCCGATTTTTTTCAATCCTTTTCCAATAGTTACCATTTTTAGTTTACTACAATTTGCAAACGCCTGGTCACCGATAGCAGTTACGTTATCACCAATTTTAACCGTAGTCAATTTTCCATAACCATAACAGGCTTTCTTGTTAATCTTTGTTACGTCAAAGGATTGTCCCAATATCTCTACCTTGTCAGGAATCACAATCTTTTTGATTTTCTTATTCGCAGGTTTCATAAATGTAACCGTCGATGAACCTGTAACCTTGTAAATCATGTTGTTGCAGGTATAGGTTTTGCCCTGCTGCGGAACTTCTAGCGCTGTTGTTTCTTCCTTACTTCCTTGCGCATTACTACTATCTTCTATATTGTCCGATGCTTCATCCTTATTATTATCCACTACAGACGTATCGCCTATTCCCTCTTCCGCAGCATTATCACCTGTATCCGGTGTTGTCACGTCATTTTCTGTATTATTTGAATCTTCCTCGTCTTCAGTGTTTTCCGAGGAGCCACCACCATTTTCACCCTGTATTACTTCTCCATCTGCACCTTCCTTGTACTTCAAATTATTATCTTCAAAATACTGAATCACAGTAGTAGAACAATCTATGTCTATCTGAAATACAACATTAGTATATGAATTGAAATTGTAAGTGCTTATGTTTGTTACTTCTGAAGGAATCACGATTACAAGCCCCTCTTGATCAGGGAATGCATTTTCGCCAATGGTAAGATTTTCGTTGGATGGTAATGTTACCGAAGTCAAGCTTGTACAGCCCTTAAAGCAATCATCTCCAATTGCTGTCACCGAATCAGCTAATTTCACAGTCCTCAAACTTGTGCAATTTTCAAACGCATTATCGCCTAATATTTCCATACCATCTATTGCCTTCAGCTCACTAATGTCGGTTCCATAAAAAGCTCCTGTACTCGCCTCACGAAACTGATGCACAATCACAACGCCTGCATTTTTAAAAGCGTAATCTCCTATCTTATCAATGTTTCCTTTAAAATTAAATGAACCCGGCACTGTAACTTCTTCAAATGCATAACTACCTATTGTTGTAACATCTCCTTCAAAACAGATACTGTTACTTACGGTTACATTCGAAAAAGCATAATCACCTATTGTATCAACATCACAAGACACTGTGATAGAGCCTGCATCATCTATTGTCAATGGATTTAATATGCTTGCATTCATAAATGCTTTGTTTCCTATAAAAAAAGAAGTTTCTCTTTCTTTGATAAGAACCGAACACAATTTGGTGTTTGCAAATACGCCGGCATCAATTCCGACAATCGGATAAACAATCCCGCTCGATGTAAATGTTTCACCCAAAGTCAAATGATCCTCATAAATTTCGGCATAATCGGATGGCGTATATGAAACTGCTTTTACCTGTGTATTTTCATCATTCGCATAAGCATATGTCACGCTGTTTTTTTCCGCAGCAATTACAGTTTGACCCATCACGCTTAACATGAATCCAATACTCAAGCATATTATAAGGACTTTCTTCACTCTATCTATGTACAAATGCTTCCTTTTCTTTTGCAACATTAAAACATCCTCCCTCAATGTGTACAATACTTCTTGTATTATACACGATTGAGAGAGGATGGTGAAGTGAAATGTTATTTACAACATTTGTTCTGGTACTAATTTTCACCAAACAAACATTGCAATCCTATCATCAATTAAAATCACTCATTTTCCATTTCTGCTTTTTCGGCGCACCTTTTATGCCATCCATATAAATGTCATATGCATACCCATCTACAATATGATAATCAAAAGGAACCCACATCGTCTTTCCTTTCGAGTTCTTAACCTTAACTACAGACCAAGCATGGTTCCAGCCTGAATAGGAATTGTAAAAGCCTGTAATCCCTAACTGTTCCCATAGTAAGCATTCATATAGGGCAAAATGATGACATACTCCCCTAGCAGTTCCTTTGTACAAATGTTTCATACCTTTCGAACCCTTTGTAGTTGTCGGACTTTTTTTCCGATAGGTATATTCCATTGCATAATCAGCAGGAAAATTTCCATTAAAATAATCAGACTCACTAATCGCATATATCTTCATTGCATCACTCAAAGCACTAAAATTTTCTTTTTCAATAACAATCCTGTCTTGTTGGCTTATCTCTGGACCATTATAGCCTGACAGCAACTTATCAATACCATATTCATTTTGAATATATTCGGCAAACTCTGCATATGTACGCAATTCATATATCTTGTACTCATAGCCATCTGCATAGCTTTCATTTTTAATGACTAATGCCCTAGAACTATATGACGCCTTTACACGCGTCAAGGTAGTCGGCAAATCGTAACCACTTACAATATTACCAAAGTATTCTGCCGATTCCAAAATATCCTCAACTAAAACATCATATATGATATGCATTGTTCGTTCCACATCATCTGGATAAGCTTCTTCATCTGTCAACATTTCTTTGTTTTTTTCTGTGATTTCTTTTCTTGTGTTTTTATATAGCTTCTTCAAAAACTTTACACTATACATGTATAGCTTGGCATTTTCACCTGACACAGAATAAATGTAATACTTTCCGCTACTGTGAGATTCCGTATACTGAAAC
>CAYTOQ010000184.1:0-2757 GCA_964439445.1 uncultured Clostridium sp.
TAACGATGTAGAGCCTAAGGATAGAGATATCGCGATGGTATTCCAGAACTACGCTTTGTATCCACATATGTCAGTATATGATAATATGGCATTCGGTCTTAAGTTAAGAAAGATTCCAAAGGAGAGAATTGACAAGCAGGTACATGAGGCTGCTAAGATTCTTGATATCGAGCACTTACTTGATAGAAAGCCAAAGGCTTTATCAGGTGGTCAGAGACAGCGTGTGGCTATGGGACGTGCAATCGTACGTGAGCCAAAGGTATTCTTGATGGATGAGCCTTTATCAAACTTGGATGCTAAGTTAAGAGTTCAGATGCGTGTTGAGATTTCTAAGTTACATCAGAGATTACAGTCAACAATTATCTACGTAACACATGACCAGACAGAGGCTATGACTCTTGGTACAAGAATCGTAGTTATGAAGGATGGTATCATTCAGCAGGTAGATACACCTCAGAACTTATACGATCACCCAACTAACCTTTTCGTTGCTGGTTTCATGGGAATGCCTCCAATGAACTTCATCGAGTGTAAGGTTGTTAAGTCTGGTGCAGATGTATTATTGATGTTTGGTTCTCATTCAATTAAGGTTCCAGATCAGAAGGCTGCTATTTTAGTAGAGCAGGGATATGTTGATAAGGAAGTTATCTTAGGTATTCGTCCAGAGGATATTCATGATGAGCAGTTATTTATCGAGTCTTCTCCAGAGAGTATCATTGATGCTAGAATTACAATTTACGAAATGTTAGGTGCTGAAGTTTACTTATACTTCACAATCGATCAGTTCGATATTACAGCTAGAGTTAATGCTCGTACAACAGCTAGACCTGGTGATACAGTACAGTTAGCATTTGACTTAAGCAAGATTCATGTTTTCGATAAGGAAACAGAGCAGAAGATTTTAGATTAATTTAGAGTTTTCTATATAGAAAAAGCGTCTACGAAAGTAGGCGCTTTTTCATGTATAGAAGAAAACGTGTTAGAGATATATGTCTAAATGTATAGTAAAATGAAGTTCACAGTATATTGTAGACAATAAGAAAACTCGAGCAAAAGCTCGAGTTTGTTTTATTTTTCATCTGTAAAAGCAGAATAATCTGGAAATAGTTCGTATTTGGGTTGACCGGTTGGGCTGTCAGCAAGGTGCACCTCAATGACTGCACCATTTCTTGTATCACACGTAATATACCAATAATAATCTGGTTCGGAAGCGATTGCAGGAACTCCTCCCAATTCTATAAATAATTCGTCCTGCACAGATTGAGCGGGATTATTATATGTGGTGTTCCTGTTTGCCCGAATGGTGGTTTGTCCGGCTGCTGGTTCGAATTCCGTATCGATCATAACTTTTTGGAGTGCTAATCGAATCTGCTTTGCAGTGTCTACATCTTTAGAACGTCTGCTTTTCTCAATGTATTTAATGAGCATAGGAGCTAAAGCTCCGACAAGAATTGCCATGATAGCAATAACGATAATTAACTCTATCAAAGAAAAACCAGCGTTACGAATCCTCATTTGTGTTGGTTTGTTCATAAGACGCCACCTCCTATAGATATATTTCTTTCATTATAATAAAATTTAAAAAAAATGCAACATAGACTTTCTTTTTTGAAGAAATTCCGTTAAAATATAGGATAGGTGTTTTTTACTATAAAATAAGGAGTGAATGGGATGATTTCAAATCAAATTTTACAAGATACCATTGAGGGGATTAAAGCGATTACAAGAATTGATTTATGTGTAATGGATACAGAGGGGAAAGCGTTAGCATCTACTCTTCGTGATACGGATGAGTATGAGCAGTCTGTATTGGCATTTGTTGATTCTCCGGCAGAGAGCCAGATGCTACAGGGGTATCAGTTTTTTAAGGTTTTTGATGATAACCAGTTAGAGTATATTATTATTGCAAAGGGCGAAGCCGATGATGTTTATATGATTGGTAAGGTTGCTGCGTTCCAAGTGCAAAATCTGTTAGTTGCGTATAAAGAGCGTTTTGATAAAGATAACTTTATTAAGAATCTGTTATTAGATAATCTTTTGTTAGTGGATATTTATAATAGAGCGAAAAAGCTTCATATTGACACAGATATTAGACGAATTGTATTTATTATTGAGACAAAAAATGATAAGGACACAAATGCATTAGAAATTGTTCGTAGCATTTTCTCTAGTAAATCAAAAGATTTTGTTACTGCGGTAGATGAAAAGAATATTATACTTGTTAAGGAAGTAAAACAAAATGAGACATATGAGGATATGAACAAGATTGCAAAGGTAATTGTTGATATGCTGAATACTGAGGCGATGTCTTCTGTTCATGTTGCATTTGGTACAATTGTCAACGAAATCAAAGAAGTTTCCCGTTCATACAAAGAGGCAAAGATGGCGTTAGATGTAGGAAAGATTTTCTACGGCAACCGCAATATCATTGCATATAGTAATCTTGGAATAGGTCGTTTGATTTATCAGTTGCCAATTCCTCTATGTAAGATGTTTATTAAAGAGATTTTTGAGAATCGTTCACCGGATGATTTTGATGAGGAAACGCTTACAACCATTAATAAGTTCTTTGAGAATAGCTTGAATGTTTCTGAGACATCAAGACAGTTATATATTCACCGTAACACATTGGTGTATCGTTTGGACAAATTACAGAAAAGTACAGGTCTAGACCTTCGTGTGTTCGAGGATGCAATTACATTTAAGATTGCCCTGATGGTAGTTAAATATATGAAATATATGGAGTCATTGGAATAA
>CAYTOQ010000185.1:0-2745 GCA_964439445.1 uncultured Clostridium sp.
CGGCCGAGTTGAATTTGGATTTATTCTGGACTTGGGAGCAGGCGTTGGCAGGTTCAGCGTTACATCAGTATTTTATTGTGGGGAATGTGTTGCTGTTCGTTCCGTTCGGCGTGGCGGTGACGGCGATGTTTGCGCGGGACAAGCGTAGATGGTGGAAGGCGATGCTGATAGGCATGGTCACTTCCATGGCGATAGAAGGGATTCAGTATGTAGGGCATTTGGGGCTTTGCGAGCTGGATGATGTGGTGCACAATACCCTTGGCATGATGGTGGGGTATGGGATTGTGAAGCTTTTTCATTAGAATGTGATACGCATAATAGGATAAAAACATATTGACGAACTGAATGGACGGTGCTATTATACAAAAGTGGTGCAAGCTTTTCATTAACTATTAGTATATTGGTAAAATATGATAACAGCAACGGAAAGAGAGTGTGTGGATGGGGAAAACAGTTAAGGAAGTTATTAATGCAAATGGTATAGATATTAATATATATACCATTGATTTTGAAAATGATTATATATCATTAACAGATATTGCAAAGAAAAGAGAAGGCGAATATCCTGGATATGTCATTCAAAATTGGATGAGAGGAAAGAATACCATTTCGTTTTTAGGATTATGGGAAAATTTTCATAATCCAAATTTTAATTGCCTCGAATTCGAGGCAATTAAAAATGAAGCAGGTTCTAATGGATTTGTGTTAACTCCAAAGCGTTGGATAGAAACAACGAATGCCATTGGTGTTGTAAGTAAAGCAGGAAGATATGCAGCAACTTACGCACATAAAGATATAGCATTTGAATTTGCTTCTTGGATATCGCCTGAATTTAAATTGTACATAATAGAAGAATATCAAAGACTTAAAGTTTCAGAATATAATAGATTATCATTAAATTGGAATCTAAATCGAGAAATTGCAAAATTAAATTACAGAGTGCATACGGATTCTATCAGAGATAATTTAATACCACCGAAATTGAGGGCGAAACAAATTATGCATACTTATGCAAGTGAGGCAGATTTGTTAAATGTTGTTCTGTTTGGCAAAACCGCAAAGCAATGGAGAGATGAGAATGCTGGAAAGCAAAGAAACATTCGGGATGAGGCGACAATCTACCAGCTATTAGTCTTATCTAATTTGGAAAGCTATAATGCAATTTTGATAAAACAGGGTAAAGTGCAAGAAGAACGTATGAAATTGCTTCGTGAATTAGCGGTGCAACAGCTAACCACATTAAGTCGATTGGATGTGAGCAATTTGCCTAAAATGGACGACAATAAAGAAATATAAGTATGTGGTAAAATATTTACCCTTGAAGCATCTGTATAACATAGATACTCGTTCTGTTACGGTAGATATGTTATGTGAGGATGAGGATGGTATACAGTTCAGTGTTGAGGTACAGAAGGATGAGAATGACGATTACCAACGAAGAGTTCGTTATAATGGTGCTTGCGTGCAGGTGCGGACGTCTGCAAAAGGAATCAAATTCAAGGATTTGCCGAATATATATATGATATACATTACAGAGAAAGATTTTCTGAAGGGTGGTAAGGTTATTTATCATGTAAACCGAGTATTGTTTGAAACAGGTAAAGTGGTGGATAATGGCTATTATGAAATCTATGTCAATGGCGAGGTTGATGATGGAGCAACATTGGCAGAGTATGTGAAGCTTTTAAAAAGTGTGAATGTAGAGTATAACGAGAAGTTTCCACGTACAAGTAACGCAGTGAAATATTATAAATTAGGAGAGGGGCGAAAGCGGATGTGTAAGGTTGTAGATGAGTTGGCAAAGGAATATGTACAAGATCGTGTAATCCAAATGGCAGAGTCATTAATCAAAAGAGGTGTTGACATTGATATTATTCAAGAAACGACAGATTTGTCACTGGAAGAGATTGTTGCTTTAAGAGAGAGTATTTGTTAAGATTGCAGATGAAAGTGAGGAATATCATGACAATTAGTGAACGTATTTTTGAGTTGTTGGCATTAAGAGGAATGTCCCAGAAGAATTTCTCAGATGCGACAGGTATTCCCCAGAGTACCATTAGTGATTGGAGAAAGAAAAACACCAATCCTGCATCTGACAAGATTATGATAATATGTCATACATTACAAGTTACCCCTACGTATCTGTTATCTGGCATAGAGGCAGAGGGCAGCCGAGGACGTGAGATGGATTATCTCATTATTGATAAGACATCGAGAGATGGGATGCTACTAGAGCATTATCACAGCTTGACGTTGGGTGAACAAGAGAGATTGATGGGTTATGCCGAGGCGATGTCAGAGATGAAGAAGATATAATAAAAGAAAGGCACAACCTCTATGTCCCTCGACATTTATTTAAAACAAGCAATAACTGAGGAACTTCATAACTCCACCACATGGTTGGTAATTCTATTGACCATTATAGTATCTTTTGTGGATTCATTTATAGTGAAAGAAAAATATCGTAAGCCAGTACGTTGTATTGGCTTACTTGCATTTTCTATCTATGGAATATATGCCATGACCTTGCTTGACCGCATGGATAGCGGGGCATCTGAGTTGAATCTGGATTTGTTCTGGACCTGGGAGCAGGCGTTGGCGGTGACGGCAATGTCTGCCCGGGACAAGCGTAGATGGTGGAAGGCGATGCTGATAGGTATGGTCACTTCCATGGCGATAGAAGGACTTCAGTATGCAGGGCATTTGATATTAGCCGTGTGTATTTGATATGTGATAAAACAAGCT
>CAYTOQ010000186.1:0-2698 GCA_964439445.1 uncultured Clostridium sp.
TCGTCATGAGGATAACGAAAGGGTTAAGAGCACAGCAGCTTTTGATAAGCAGTATATGGAAGGTAGATATGGGGCAGATCCATATCTGCAGAACATGCTGAGCGGAGGTGAATGGCTTTGAGTTTAAAACCTCCGAAAAAAAGCGATTTAAAAAAGCCGTGGATGAATAAACCGGATAGAGAGATTAAAATCCGTCCGGAATATCATTTGATTGTGACAGAAGGAACTGATACGGAGCCTGCATATTTTGGAACAGTCCAAGAAATTGTCAATAAGCAGTATCCAGAGAAAATACAATTAAAAGTATTGGGGTTGGGAGACAATACGGTAAGTTTGTTTGAAAAGGCAAAACGATTGGCAAAAGATAATCCTAATGGATATCGTCATGTGTGGATAGTTTATGATACTGATGATTTTCCGACAGAGCATATAGACCGTGTGGTACATCTATGTACTGAAAACAGCACAGATGAAATGGAATATCATGCAGTTTGGTCGAATCAGTGTATAGAACTTTGGTTTTTATTGCACTTTGGATTTATGCAGTCCGATATTCATAGAAGTGAATATTGGCCCAAATTAACGGAATGGTTAAAGAAAATTGGTGCTGGGGAATATGCAAAGAATCGTACAGATATGTATCATATCCTACGTCCATATATGGATACGGCAATTGCTAATGCTAAAAGCTTGGATGCAATAAACTATGGAAAAACACCATCAAAAGCGGCACCAGGAACAAAGGTATATGAGCTG
The DNA here is from genome assembly GCA_964439445.1 of uncultured Clostridium sp. Taxonomy (GTDB): domain Bacteria; phylum Bacillota; class Clostridia; order Lachnospirales; family Lachnospiraceae; genus CAG-590. The sequence continues at coordinate 757 of CAYTOQ010000186.1, forward strand.
GTGGAAAGGTTAAAACTGTATTTATAGGAAGAATGATGTTTGAAAAATTAGGAATGATGTCAGGAGAAATTTAATTGTTGTATTTCAAAGGCGTTATTTTGTTGAGAATGATAATAAAAAACTATATAATAGAAAGAACAAAGAATCTTTGCACAAAAAGGCTTGTAGTTAGGCGAAATTTCGTTTACAATATAGGTATATATGACATCATTTACCCTAGCATAAGAGAAAGGAGTGAGTACGATGTTAAGTCCAATTGGAATGAGTAATCGATATATCATACCGATAGCCAATGTAAGTCAAGTAACACCAATCAATACCGATAATACCGTAGCAAGCTCCGGCAAGGTGAATCCGATAGAATGTGAGACCTGCAAGAACCGCAGATATCAGGATGGTTCCGATGAGATGGTTTCCTTCAAGACACCGGGTAAGATTTCAGCAGGAGAGTCTTTTGCAAAGGTAAGTGCCCACGAGCAGGAGCATGTAACCAATGCAGTAGCAGAGGGAAGTAAGCCTGGCAAGGAATTGATTTCAGCAAATGTTTCCTTGAAGACCGCTATGTGTCCGGAATGTGGACGTGCTTATGTGGCAGGTGGAACCACAAGAACTATGATGAAGACCTATGGCGAGGATCCATTTAGTCAGAATCAGAAAGCCTTTGAAGCAGAAGCAACCAAGGGCAACAACATTGATTATGTTGCATAGCTGTATAACTAAGAAGATGCAGTCGAATAAGATGTGCATACAGGGTTTGTTGTAATGTAACATACAATCATTAAGCAACATCATATAGAATAACGAATTGATATAGCCGGCAGGTTACCTGCTGGCTTTCATAATACATGAAGATTGGAGAGAGAAAATGAGCTACGCAGACGATTTATTTATTAAAATGTGTACCGACATAATTGAGAACGGCTACAGTACAGAGGGAGAAAAGGTAAGACCGAAATGGGAGGATGGAACCTTTGCCTACACCATCAAGCAGTTTGGTGTGGTGAATCGCTATGATTTATCCAAGGAGTTTCCGGCATTAACCCTTAGAAAGACCTATGTAAAGTCTGCGGTGGATGAGATGCTTTGGATTTGGCAGAAGAAGTCCAATAACATCAATGACTTGAAGAGTCATGTGTGGGATGAATGGGCAGATGAAAATGGTTCCATCGGTAAGGCCTATGGCTATCAGCTGGGCGTGAAGCACCAGTACAAAGAGGGCATGATGGACCAGGTGGACAGAGTCATCTACGACCTTAAAAACAATCCATACAGCCGACGCATTATGACTAATATTTATGTACATCAGGATTTGCATGAGATGAATCTCTATCCTTGTGCTTACAGTGTGACATTTAATGTGACCAAGAAACCGGGATATGACAAGCTGACCTTAAATGCTATCTTGAATCAGCGTTCTCAGGACATCTTGGCAGCCAACAACTGGAATGTGGTACAGTACGCAGTATTAGTTTACATGCTAGCTCAGGTTTGCGATATGGAACCAGGCGAGCTTGTACACGTCATTGCGGATGCCCACATTTATGATAGACACATTGATATTGTGAAAGAACTCATCAAGCGTCCAACCTATCCGGCACCAACGTTTAGCTTGAATCCAGAAATTAAGGACTTCTATCAGTTCACCACAGATGATATCAAGATCGAAGACTACCAAGCCGGTGAGCAAATTAAGAATATTCCGATTGCGGTATAATGATGGTGAAGTAGATGATTGCGAAACATGCAAAATGTATATGAAGTTATGTAAGGTGAACAAATACCAACAAGCAGGTACATCTGAGTCCGTCGGTACTTAATGAGAGACATTGTCTCGAATTTAGTACCGTTACGCACTCAGCGTAGTGCAATGCCTGAGACCTTAGCTTGCTTGCAAGCTTAGTTCGAAGGTATGCTTTAGCTACGTGCCTGCGTTGGTTTGTTC
>CAYTOQ010000187.1:0-2606 GCA_964439445.1 uncultured Clostridium sp.
AAATCAAATATTTAGTTTCTAAGTAACCGCCCTCTGCGAAGTCTTGGCAAACAAACTATTTTCTGAATAATTATTCTTTTACATGCCTGCCTGTTCACAGTATTATATTTTGGCATCTACAAGAATACTTTTATGGTAAGAAAAAGCTTTGATGTTGTATGTCTTAAATGTGTGGTTTATTGATTTGTGATTGGCTATTTATTATTTCGGAAATCAAGACTTCCCATCGGGCGGTTATCCCAAAGTGTAGTATTTGATTTTTCAGCATAGTCTATAAATAAAAGGGAAGGGGCACTGGTGATTTTTCGCCTGACAACATAGAACAATTAGGAAATCTTTGGTTTTGTATTTTGCCATTCGCGGCACGAGAACGCAAGCTTGTCGGTGGTAGTGCCGCATGGTTAGGGCAAAATGCAAAAACATTAGATTTCTTTATTGTTCGTAAACGTTGCCAGAAAAATTACCAGTGCCCTTTTCCTTTTATCAAGAACATAAATTGAAAAATCAAATCATTAAACTTTAAGTAACCACCCGATGGGAAGTCTGTCCGTTTGCCAATCTAGTGCGACAAACCACAATATTCCAACGTTATTGATAAAATTTCCACAACTATCCATATTGATTGTTTAAAGAAAGAATGGTATCTTTTTATGAGTTAGCGAAAACTAACCAGAGCGCTTTGAAAATAAATGAGACATATGATAGGAGGATAAAAAAGTGAGAATAAAGAAATTATTAGCAATATCAACCTGTGTTGCAGTTCTTGGTCTTGCAACAGCTTGTGGAGGAAATAGCGGACAGACAACAGATAATGCAGGAACAAATACAGAGACAAGTGCAGAAGCTGGTACAGAATCAGAAAATGTAACCGGTTCGGAGGGTACAGTGACAGTAGTGGATCAGAACGGCATGGAAGCAACGATTCCTGCTAATCCGGAAAGATTAGTAACAACAGCCCTTCCATTACCAAGTATTTATGCATTAACTGGGGAACCAATTGAATATTTGGTAGGTGTTCATCCAGGTTCCACAAGTGCCATTGAAAATTCTGTTATGGCAGCCATGTATCCTGAATTAGTAGGTATTGCAGATAACTTTATTGAAGGAACCGATATTAACGTAGAAGAATTATTAAAGTTAGAACCAGATGTAGTTTTATACTGGGCAGAATATTTAGAACAGTATGAGGCTATGAATAACGCGGGTATCAATGCTGTTGGTGTAAAGACACAGGCAAATGGTGATGTGCTTACTACACTGGAAAGCTGGCTTGAAATTATGGGAGACATTTTCGGCAATACAGGAAGTGTAGATGAAGTAATCAGCTATGGAAGAGAAGTAGAAGCTGAAATTGCTGAAAAGACAGCACAGATTCCAGAGGAAGACAAACCAAGAGTTCTTTATTTATATAATCACAGTGCAGATGATATCAGTGTAAGTGGAAATGATTTCTATGGACAGTACTGGATTGAAGCTGGTGGCGGTATTAATGTGGCAGAAGAATTAACAGGACCAACTTCTGTTAATATGGAGCAGATTTATGAATGGAATCCTGACATTATCGTTATCACAACATTTACAGAAACTATGCCGGAAGATTTATATAATAACACCATTGATGGTCAGGACTGGAGCCACATTGATGCAGTTAAAAATGGCAAGGTTTACAAAGAACCTTTAGGCGTATATCGTTGGTTCCCACCATCAGGAGATGCACCACTTATGTTAATGTGGATGGCAGAGACTTTAAATCCAGATGTATTTGATTATGATATGAAAGAAGAAATCAGAGATTACTATGCACGTTTTTATAACTATACCTTAGAAGATGACCAGATTGAAGGTATTTTAGCTGCCAATCCGGAAGCTGCAAAAGGTGCTAACTTCGGTGGAAGTGCAACAAGAAATTAGTGAATGGCTTCTTTCAAAATTGGTGAAATTCAGTATTTATGAGAGCTGGAATCAAAAGAAAGAAGCGGAGTGATAAAAATGACAAGAGAAACAACAAATATCGATAAAAGAAACAGACGAATCTTTTTAATACTGCTTTGTATTTTAATTGCAACCGTGTTAGGAGCCTTATGCATTGGAAGATACAGCCTCTCTGTAACAGAAGTATTTCGGGCACTGTTTGGAATTGGAGAATTAGCAGAAACCAAGCAGGTTGTAGTTATGAATGTACGACTTCCAAGAATCATTATGGCGGCGGCAGTTGGCGCAGGTCTTGCCTGCGTCGGCGTCTGCTTACAGGCAATGTTTGCAAATCCATTGGTAAGCTCCCACATATTGGGTGTTTCTCATAGTGCAGGCTTTGGAGCTGCTTTGGGAATTTTGTTAAGCAGTAATTATCTTGTGATTCAGGGCTTATCCCTGCTGTTTGGTTTTGTGGGTATGGGGACAACATATGGACTAAGCAGAGGAAAAGACGGAAGAAGCAGCACCATTGCACTGGTATTATCAGGCGTTGTGGTAGGTGCCGTATTTGAAGCATTAACTTCCTTCATTAAATATATTGCTGACCCGGAACAAAAGCTGCCGGCTATCACATATTGGCTTATGGGAAGCCTTTCTGGTTCTTCCATGAATGATGTGTTAAAGGCAGTTCC
>CAYTOQ010000188.1:0-2539 GCA_964439445.1 uncultured Clostridium sp.
AGTTTAACTACTCAAATGGTTAATAGATTATATAATTCTTTTGGTAATGATGTAATATAGTTGCGCGCTGTGGAAATACTAATATTTACTAACTCAGCACAATGCTCTACAGTTAATCCTTCTTCACCAAACAATGAATTTTGCAATAGTATGAATATCATCTCCTTCTTCTTCTCATTTGATATTTTTTCTTCCATTTTATTATAAAAATACACCAATTGATCTCTTTTGCTTTCTAATGTATGATTTAAATGTTCCATGGATTGTAGAATAAAATCCAAAAAAATAATAACAAATGGAGTAATGTCTGCTCTGTTCTTTTTATCATTTGTAATTTTAAATGCCTTGTAATATACATCAATTTGCTTTTTTATTGTGTAAGACAAACTATATCCAACCAAAGGATGTAATTCCTTAGACAAACAGTAACTACTAATAAAGCGGTTTAATCTTCCATTTCCATCATAGAAAGGATGTATATACCCAATAAAGTAATGAACAGCAGCAACAATGACTAATGGATTAATATCTTTATTGTTTAATAATTTCAGACATTCATCCATATAAGCTATAATTCTCTCTTCCGGGGTTACGCCGTAGTATATAATCTGCAAGTCTTTCCCCTGTACACTTACATTATCTTTCCTAAATATTACTCCATCTGGTACATTATTCTTATCTTCTTCTAGTACTTCTTGTAATACTAACTCATCATAAATATGTCTAATATCCTGACACGAAGTAATTTCAATATCTGTTTCTTGTGATAACATAATATATTTTTGAACCAATCCATGTAGTCTCTTCTTATTCTTTTGCTCTACTACAGGACTAATTAATTCTTTTATTTCTTTTCTGGTACTATATACACCCTCAATATCATTTGTTAATTTAATTTCATCTACTAAACATTTTTTCATGAATTGTTCTAATGCAATACCTGGAAGTACTTGAATGTTAGTATTTAATTTTTTATCCTCTTTATAGATATTAGTAAGTAATTGAATTACCTCTTTGGGATGAGTTAAAAATGCTTCATTACCATGTATAGAGATAGGAATATGAATCGTTTCTTCATGATTAAATCTACTCAAATATAATTCTTCATAATTCACTTTATCTTTATAAAATTGCTTTATAAGTTGTAAATAATGCATAAATCCACCTCCTTTTATGAAGTATAACACAATTTTTAAAAAAAATACATACAATACAAATGATTTGTTATTAAAAATAGTCTATTTTTAATAACAAATCAGCAAATTATGATTATTCATTATTATTTTCAACAAAATAGCATTTCAACAATCATATTATATTGTCAAAATGCTATTCGAATTAAAAATCAAATATACTCAACTGACTGCTATCCGGCATTCCATCTAAAATTCCTAGCGCACTCATTTTTTCAATTGTAGACTTACCGATTCCTGATCGAAGACGCAAATCTTCTTTTGAAATGAATCTCGCTTCTGGGTCATCCTTCCGTAATTCCTTCACCGCTTCCTTAATCTGTGACGCAGCCTTACCGGCAACACCTTCCACAGAATCAAATGGTGGCATAATCTTACCATCGATAATAAGACAATTCACATCATCTGCCTGATAGATGTCAAGAGGCCAGAACTCAAAACCACGAGCATACATTTCCTGCGCCATGCGCATCTCTCGCATCGCATCTTCCTCCGCACCAGTACGCTCCTCTTTCGGCTTACTATTAATCTCCTTCATATAGAATTCCAGCTTATCCCGACCTCTACACATAGTTTCATAGTTAAATGCTTTCGCACGGATACTGAAATATGCGGTGTAGTAAGCCAGCGGGTAATTCACCTTAAACCACGCAATACGCCACGCCATCATAACGTAAGCTGCAGCATGCGCCTTAGGGAACATGTACTTAATCTGCTTACATGACCAAATATACCAGTCTGGAACATTGTGATTCCTCATTTCCTCTTCCATATCCGGTGTCAGACCCTTACCCTTACGCACGCTCTCCATAATCTTAAATGCCAGACCTGGCTCTAGCTCCATATGAATGAGATAAACCATAATATCATCACGACAACAGATTGCTCCAGAAAGCTCTGTTTTCCCTTCTGCAATCAAGGTTTGTGCATTATTAAGCCATACGTCTGTACCATGAGAAAGACCGGAAATACGCACCAAATCTGAAAAGTTCTTCGGCTTTGTATCCACTAACATCTGAATAACAAAGTCGGTACCAAATTCTGGCACACCAAGAGAACCTGTCTTCGTTCCGCCAATATCCTCAGTTGTAATTCCTAATGCCTCCGGACTATGGAAAATAGACATAACCTTTTTGTCATCTAACGCAATAGTTTTCGCATCCACACCAGTAATATCCTCCAAACGACGAATAATGGTTGGATCGTCGTGACCAAGAATATCAAGCTTTAACAGATTGTGGTCAATAGAATGATACTCAAAATGGGTTGTAATAATGTTCGTTTTCATATCATTTGCAGGCTATTGAATCGCTGTAAATTCATAGATTTCTCGATCACCAGGCACA
>CAYTOQ010000189.1:0-2535 GCA_964439445.1 uncultured Clostridium sp.
AAGAGATTTTGCGAAAAGAAAAGCTTGAGAGATTACATAATGCGTTGAATGGTCTTTCTAAAAAGGACAGACAGCTTGTATATCGTAAGTATTTCTATTTGCAGTCTACAGAACAGATTGCTGCGGAATTAGGTCTTACGGTAAGAGGTGTTGAGGGGCGTTTGTATAGAATTAAGAAGAGATTGCGAGGTGAGTTCCATGAATGATAAAGAATTAGAAAGCTTATTGATGGAAGGGGGGCTTGATGAAACTTTTGATGATGAAGTGGTTGAAAATGTAACTCCATGGAAGAAAAATTTTAAGCTTATTGTATGGGGAATCGCTCTTAGTACAATACGATTCACATCCATTGATGTATTAGAATTGCTTCCGTTACTTGGTTTTGTGTTGACGATGCTTGGCTTTAGAAGTCTTAAGGCTGAAAATAAATGGTTTATGGCGGGATTTGTATGTGCAACCACAAATCTTATGTATGCCCTTGCCATACGATTAATTTGCGCAAGCATATGGAATAATGAAATATTATCCATGTGGTTTTTTGAAAGTGGGATGAGTACATATATGGGGCTGATTCTCACAGGTGTTATATATGTATGTATATGGCGTGCCGTTATCAACGCAGAGAAAAAGGCAGGGATAGAATTACACAGCATCAGCCTGGTTATGTTGGTTATATGGTATGTATTACTTGCAGCTGCTGGACTTTTGGGGGTAAGTGGTATGTTTTCATTTATAGTGATGTTAGGTGGTTATATTGTAATACTGGTAGGCATTGCTAATGTATACAAAGAATTGGATGGCATTGGATATGTGTTTCGAGCATCTAAAATAAGGATTCCAAATTTCGTTATTATAATCGCAGTATTTGTAATCTACGGAATATCAATGCTTATAATGATTACAAATAATTATTATCCAATGGAATGGAAGGAAGTCAAGATAGAGCAGAACACTGATATTGAAAAAATTAAGGAAAATCTCAAAGAGCTTGGTGTTCCGAAAAATGTTTTGGAGGATATGAAGACAGAAGATATACTGGCTTGCGAGGGGGCGGTAAAGGTGTATATTTGTGCAGGTGATTTGCCACTTAATGAAGGATACCGGAAAGAAGAGGAAAAATATAATGGTAATTGGGAAATATATACGGCATATGACCATTATTACCTTAGTGTGACCAATATTGCAGTGCAGCTTACTGAGGATGAAAGTGTGTGGAGAATGATTTATCATTTTGATTATAATGACGACATTGAGTTCAAGGGTATTGAGGTTATTCAAATAATGGAGTACACTTTGGGCTTGGGCGATGCATGGATAAATGGTGATATTTCCGGTCAGGTTTTATATGAAAAATCCGGTAAAAGATATGCGTCAGATTATTTTAGTCTTGAAAATGAAGAATATTCGTACGTTAACATTATTGGGAATTATAGCGGTAGTGATATATTTGCAAGGTATTCCTTTGAAGAAAAGGCAGATGATTATAGTGGATATGTTTCCTATGAGATAGAGGGAATGGTTGTTGATTTTATTGAAAGTGGTATTGATATTGATTATTATCACCAGGATAGCTATAATGTATATTCTGCAACAACTGCGTCGGAAATCGCTGCAAGTGGAGCATTAGGATATTCCAATGCAAATAACTTGGTTAAAGAACGAATAATGTGGGAGCGTACTATGGATAAGGAGGTGGAACGATGACCAGAGAAAATAAGAGAAAGTTGTCCATAGGGGTCAGCATTGCAGGTGTTATTTTGCTTGTCATTATCATGTTTACATCTAAGGAATTTAAGGCGCTGTTTGCAAAGGAAACAGAAAGTCTGGAATTTAACATTAGGGATGAGCAATATGTTGCATTACATAAATTTGGGGATTATGATGAGGGAATAATAGCTGTGAAAGCAAGAAACAACTGGCAGAAGTATATAGCTAAGGAGTTGGGATTAGGCTATGAAGTGTTGGGAGAGCAGGCATATGGCGAAAAGACGGTATTATATGGCGGTATTGAACAAGAGATTACCATAAATTCATCTGGTAAAGAGGAAGTGGATATTGTTTATGATTCGTGGATAGCCTTACTTGATGAGAAAAGGGACGTATTATGGGTAAACATTGCCGGAAATGGATATGATTATGAGAGAATATCTAAGATTATAATAAAAGATGACATTATAACAGCCATCGGACATCGGTGGGAAACAAGCGCCAACTATTATTCGGAGGTTTTGATTACACAGTACTCGGTAGATGGTGAAAAGCTATCATTTGGAAAGACAGGGATTTATGGAATGCCAAAGGTTACTGTGGATGTGGAAGATGGATATTATGTTTTCGTGGATGAAGAGCTTGGCATAAATGCTGCTATTTATCGTATTTCGCAGGATGGAACATCTGAAAAGGTGTATGTATGTGCTGATGAAGAGAAGAATGAACGATATACAATTACTGACATGTGTGAGTCTGATGGCAAATTATATTTAAGTGGCTATAGTCGCAATGTTGAAAGCTACAATCTGCCACAGCAGGAGCTTG
>CAYTOQ010000190.1:0-2533 GCA_964439445.1 uncultured Clostridium sp.
GTAAGTTTTGAACGTTATGTTGTTGCAATGCGCGAGGTAGCTGAGAAAACGGGAACTTTGCTTGTTGATTTAAATGCAATGACAGTTGAAGCATTTACAGAACTTAATGAAAAGTATGGTATTGGTATTACTGAAGCCATAATATTTAATTATGCTGATGCAGGACAATATACAGGAGCATATGCTGATGGTGTTGCAGATAACACACATCTTCAAAAGTATGGTGCGCAGCTTGTAGGTGGATTTGTGGCAAAAGGGCTTTGTGACCTTGATATAGATGTATTTAAGGACAGTTACATAGCAGTTGCAATATCTGGTGAAAAACCGGCGGCTCCATCAGGTCTCGAGGTACAGAGTCAAATTAGAACACTCAGAAAAATAGGATGGACTGCTGTTGAAGGCGCAGACTTCTACCAGATTTATGCTGCAGAGGTTGTAGATGGAAATGTTGGCGAATATGAAGTTGTTGGTCTTACGACAACAAATAGTTATGTATATGGAAAGGCAGATATTAAAGCTGCATATAATTTCAAGGTGGTAGCCGTAAATGGTGCTGGTGAATCAGAGGAGTCGGAAGTGCTTTTATATGAAGCGGTTGGAGCTAAGAAAGATGATGTTATAGTAGCTACATCAGAAGAACAGGTTTCACAAGATGAAGCGGCAACAGGCGGTTCGATTATATTAGGAAACATTATTCCTATCATAATTGCAGTGATTGCTTTGGTTGGAGTAGTATGCATGATGGTTGTGAAGAAAAAAAGAAGATAATTTAAAATAGCATTAGGTGAGCGGATTGTAATATACGGATATATAAAAGTAAATATCATAAAACGCTTGACATAGTTTGAAAAAGGTACTATGATATTAGAAGTGGATTTGGTGATGATATGGTATCAAAGAAAAGCAGATAAAAGTTGCACTTCTGTGGATGAGAGACGGACATCCGTTGATGAAATATTATAATGTATTTAAATTGCTGGATATGAAACTTTTAAACAATGCTTTATTTGAAACTGCACATATAATTCAAATAAGTAACATATCTGCTACAGGAACAGATCATGGTTCCACCCTTGTTTATGACTGCTGATAAGGGAAAAAGTAAAAAAGAGAAGAGTTATAGGAAGGTGTACATATTTATATGATAGATTATGAATTGATTAAGAAGCTTTATGGAATCGGGGAGTTACAGGGGTGTTTGGCGGAAGATATGAATTGTCTGAAAGAAAAATATGGAACAATTCCAAAGCAATTGGTGAAATTTTTTGAGTTTGCTGGAGAAACAAAGGAATTAAATTGCATACAGGATGAGTGGCTGTTTCCAGCTAAATACAGAAAGTATACTTGGATGGACAGAGATGTGTACAAGGATTACTTTGTTCTTTTGAATGAAAATCAAGGGGTATTTCAGATTGTGATAAAAAGGGAAGACATGACAAAGGATAATCCACCGGTATATGTATTGGATGGAACAAAACTCATTGGAAAATGTACAGATACCCTAACTGACTTTTTGATGGGGATGTTAATTTATCAGTCCGTTTTTGCTATGAAATACAGTCCTGAAGATTTCTTCTGGTATACAGATGAGGAGATGCTGGTCATTAGAAAAACAATGACTATAATGCCTTATAAACTACAGAATTGGTATTCCGATACCATCGAGTTTTACTGCAATGCAGAGGATAATATGCTTTATGTTATGAGCGATGGAAATCAGGGGACTTACGGAGCAATGACTAGTTTGTCTTATCAAAAAATACAAGCGGTATTAGGCGAAATGGGGGAAGGATAGAAAGGAGATTTTTATGGAAGCAAAAGAAGCATTTGACAGTGTATGCGCCCAAATTGCGGAGCGTTACAAAGAAGACGGCTGGAAATATTCCAAGTCGAGTCATTGGATGACCAAGAAAGATAAAAATTTTAAATATAGTGTTGACTTTTATACAAGCTGGAATAACAAATCTGATGAAAATGTGGTATTTTATGGTGCATTTGGTGTTGAGTCAAAAAAACTCAATCGGGTTTCAGCATAAGTACTCAAAGATGCTACATTCCAGAAGGCAGATTGCACTGGAATGTAGCGAAGGAAGAAATGTGGGATGAGGTAATAGAAGAATTTACTTATTGGCTTGAAACAGAATGCTTCTCGATTATGAAAGAATGCATGAACAATTTGGATGAATATTTGAAAAAGGTAGTTGAACAAGGCTTTTATCCGCCACATGGATACAAAATCAATATTAATTTAATATTGGAATTTGGTTCTAAGGAAATGGCAGAAAGAGCAGCCCAACACTATTATGATATTATGAGTGAGGAAGAAAAACTTGATTTCAAAGCAAACTATGAGAGTTTAATAAATGGTGGAGATGCAGTAAATAGTTATGGTGAGAATGAAATGCGTAATCCATCTCAATTCAGAACCATCATAGAAAACAAACTGAAGATTGATTTGGAGTGATAAAGGAGGGCAACATGAATTTACCTGAAATAATTGAGAAATATAGAACGGAACTTGAAAAAACATTAA
>CAYTOQ010000191.1:0-2525 GCA_964439445.1 uncultured Clostridium sp.
AATATGTCTGATTATGATGTAGAGCAGTTGAAGAATGCAAAAGAGACATTAATGACAAGTGCACAGAACTTATTTGCTAAGTTGTATGAGCAAAATGGTCCAGGGGCAAATGCTGGTACTGGCGCAACAGGTCCGGCTGATTACGCAGAAGGCGATGTTGTAGACGGAGATTACACAGAGCTTTAAGATGAAAAGATGTAGATAATTATTCAGAGCCGATTTTCTTGGCTCTGAATAGTTATGTTGTATAAAGGTGAGGATTATGGCAGAGACAAAAAGAGATTATTATGAGGTTCTTGGTGTTGCAAAGAATGCATCAGAAGCGGAATTGAAAAAAGCATATAGACAGGTTGCCAAGAAATATCATCCTGACACCAATCCTGGTGATGCAGAGGCAGAAGCGAGATTTAAAGAAGCCGCAGAGGCGTATAAGGTTTTAAGTGATCCGGATTCCAGAGCAAAATATGATCAGTATGGCCATGCAGCGTTTGATCCAAACAGTGGTATGGGCGGTGGATTTGGCGGCTTTGATTTTAGTGATATGGGTGATATCTTTGGAGATATTTTCGGAGATATGTTTGGTGGTACTAGAACACATCAGTCTAACGGACCGATGAAGGGTGCCAATATTAAGACAAGTGTGCGTGTGAAGTTTGATGAGGCAGTATTTGGCTGTCAGAAGGAGTTGGAATTACCACTTAAAGATGAGTGTGTGATTTGTCATGGAACAGGTGCGCAGCCCGGACACAACCCTGAAACCTGTCCAAAGTGTAATGGTAAGGGTCAGGTAGTATTTACGCAACAGTCCTTGTTTGGTGTAGTACGTAATGTGCAGACATGTCCAGAGTGTAGTGGAACTGGAAAGGTTATTAAGTTTAAGTGTAATCAGTGTTCTGGTACAGGATATGTTAAGAGTAAGAAGAAAATTCAGGTGGTTGTACCAGCCGGTATCGACAATGGTCAGAGTATTCGTATCCGTGAAAAGGGTGAACCGGGTGTGAATGGTGGTGGAAGAGGAGATTTGTTGGTAACTGTATTAGTTGACAGACATCCACAGTTTCAGCGTCAGGAGTATGATTTGTTCTCAACGGAACCTATCACATTTACCCAGGCAGCACTTGGTGGCAATATTAGTATTAACACGATTGATGGACCAATGGATTATGAAATAAAAGCGGGTACACAGACTGATACAAAGGTAAAATTAAAAGGAAAAGGTGTACCAACCTTGCGTAATAAGAATGTACGTGGTGACCACTATGTAACCTTAGTGGTTCAAGTTCCGGATAAGCTAACAGAGGAGCAAAAGACTATTTTGAATTCCTTTGATGAGGCAACAGGTTCTACAGCGAGACGTTCTACAGATTCTTCTGGTGATTTTAGTTTTGGTGGTCACAAGAAGAAGGGCTTTGGTAAGAAGAAATAAGAGTGTTTTGTAAGTAACAACATGAAATCTATAAAAGAAGAAAATGTCCACATATAATATTATTTTATGTGGGCATTTTCTTCTTTTATGTGGATATTATATCTATATTATTAAAAGTATGTGGAAAATTCGATAGAAACTATATGGATTGATTGATTTTAGAAATGTAATTGTGATATAATTAGTTAGTTATTTCGTCCGTTTATTAACAACAATGGACAGAAGGAAGAAGGGGAAATATGATATGGAATAAGGTTACAATAGAAACAACAACGGAAGCTACAGATATGCTTAGTTTCTTGTTGGATGAGTACGGTGTTGAAGGAATTGAAATTGAAGATAAGATACCGCTGTCAGAGGAGGACAAGCAGGCAATGTATATTGATATCTTGCCGGAACTTCCACCAGATGATGGTGTGGCATATATATCTTGTTATATTGATGATACGATTGATGTGAAAGACTTATGCCAATATATCAGAGAACAGTTTGAGGAAATGTCAACCTATATGAATGTAGGTACTGGAAAAATTTCCATTGGAACGACTGAGGATAAGGATTGGTTGAACAAATGGAAGGATTTCTTTCATCCGTTTCGATTAGAGGAGAATATAGTCATCCAGCCGACATGGACAGAAGAAGCAGAAACGAAAGAGGATGATATTGTTGTGTATATAGATCCGGGAACTGCTTTTGGAACTGGTTCACATGAGACGACACGACTTTGCATCACCGGTTTGAAAAAATATATTAAGTCAGATGGTACAACGGATGTGTTAGATGCGGGTTGTGGTAGTGGAATTTTATCTATTATTGCTCTAAAGCTTGGGGCCAGAAAAGTGTACGGAATTGATATTGATGAATTGGCAGTACAAGCGAGTTTGGAAAATCTGGAATTGAATGGTGTTTTACGAGAACAATATGATATTGTACAAGGGAATGTCATAGAGGATAAACAGTTTGCGGAAAGTGTAGCGCAGATTGGTCAATATGATATTGTAGTTGCTAATATTTTAGCAGATGTGATTATTCCGTTGTCTTCTGTAATAAGACCATTTATGAAGGAGAATGCAGTTTTTGTTACTTCGGGAATTATTGA
>CAYTOQ010000192.1:0-2502 GCA_964439445.1 uncultured Clostridium sp.
AATTATAATTAAGGAGGGCTAAGATTATGGCAGAATTAAAGGGTAGCAAAACAGAAGCAAATTTGATGGCAGCATTTGCTGGTGAGTCACAGGCTCGTAATAAGTACACCTACTATGCAAGTAAGGCAAAGAAAGATGGTTATAATCAGATTGCTGACATTTTCTTAGAGACAGCGAATAATGAAAAAGAGCATGCGAAGATGTGGTTTAAGTATCTTCATGGTGGTGCTGTTCCTGGTACGGTTGAGAATTTGAAGGATGCGGCAGAGGGAGAGAACTACGAGTGGACGGATATGTATGCAGAGTTTGCTAAGGTGGCTAGAGAAGAAGGCTTTGACGAGATTGCTAATGCATTTGAATTGGTTGGAGCAATTGAGAAGACCCATGAGGAAAGATACCGTAAGCTATTGGCAAATGTGGAAGGTGGCTTGGTATTTTCAAGAGACGGTGATATGATTTGGGAGTGTGCAAACTGTGGACATATCCACGTTGGTAAGCAGGCTCCTGAGGTTTGTCCAACCTGTAATCATCCACAGAGCTACTTTAAGTTGAAAGCAGAGAACTATTAAGAAATTCATTTCGTTATATAATTAGGATAAGAAAAGGACTATCGTCTGGTTGGAGTTTCCTTTGGAAGCTGCTTGCAACGATGGTCCTTTTATGTTTATAAATGAAAAAAATGGAATCGAAATGGAAAGAAGGTGAAATTGTTGTGAAATATAGGATGAGTTCTGAATTTTTTGTATGACATTTTTTTATAAAAGGCTTGCTTTTTTCCTATTCTCTTATAAAATAGTAAATGGAACAGATGAAAAGTTCGTCCAGGATGCAATGCCTGTGACAGATAGGAGATTATCATGAACAAGTTAGAATTACAACAGTATGCAAATCAGATGAGAAAGCACATTGTAACTGCATTACATGCTGCAAAATGTGGACACCCAGGTGGTTCCTTGTCCATAGCAGATATTATGACTTATCTATATTATGAAGAGATGAATGTGGACCCAAAAGAGCCAAAGAAGGCGGACAGAGACCGTTTTGTTTTGTCAAAGGGTCACGTTGCACCAGCGCTTTATGCTGCTCTTGCAATGAAGGGATATTTCCCGGAGGAAGAGCTTTTGAAGCTTCGTAAGACAGGTGCTATGTTGCAGGGTCATCCGGATATGAAGGGAACGCCCGGTGTAGATATGTCTGCAGGTTCTTTGGGACAGGGTATTTCAGTTGCAGTGGGTATGGCACTTTCTGCTAAGCTTTCAGGCGATGATTACCGCGTGTACACTGTATTAGGTGACGGTGAGATTGAAGAAGGTCAGGTATGGGAAGCTGCAATGTTTGCTGGTCATAGAAAATTAGACAATTTAGTAGTGATTGTTGATAATAATAATTTACAGATTGATGGTAGTGTGGAAGAGGTTTGTTCTCCATATCCAATTGGGGACAAGTTCAAAGCATTTAACTTCAATGTGATTGAGATTGATGGTCATGACTTTGACGCAATTGAGGCGGCATTTAAGCAGGCTAGAGAGACAAAGGGAATGCCGACTGCTATTGTTGCTAAGACAACAAAGGGTAAGGGCGTATCCTTTATGGAGAATCAGGTTTCATGGCATGGTGCGGCTCCAAATGATGAGCAGTATGCAACAGCAATGGCAGATTTAGAGAAAGTAGGTGAAGCATTATGTCAGAAGTAAAGAAGATTGCAACAAGAGAAAGCTATGGTAATGCTTTAGCGGAAATGGGAAAGGAATTCCCGGAATTAGTCGTATTAGACGCAGACCTTGCAGGTGCAACTAAGACAGGTGTTTTCAAAAAAGCTTTTCCTGAAAGACATATTGATTGTGGTATCGCAGAAGCCAACATGGTAGGTATCGCAGCAGGACTTGCTACAACAGGCAAGATTCCATTTGTAAGCTCATTTGCTATGTTCGCAGCAGGACGTGCCTTTGAACAGGTTCGTAATGCAGTTGGATATCCAAAATTAAATGTTAAAATTGGTGCTACCCATGCAGGTATCTCTGTAGGTGAAGATGGTGCTACTCATCAGTGTAATGAAGATATTGCATTAATGAGAACAATTCCGGGTATGGTAGTTATCAATCCTTCAGATGATGTGGAAGCAAAAGCAGCAGTTAAAGCAGCAATTGAACACCAGGGACCGGTATATCTTCGTTTTGGAAGAATGGCAGTTCCAGTAATCAATGATAAGCCTGATTACAAATTCGAAATTGGAAAAGGTGTTGTTTTAAGAGAAGGAAAAGACCTTACAATTGTAGCAACAGGTCTTTGTGTAAATGAATCCTTAGTTGCAGCGGAAAAATTAGCGGCAGAAGGCATTGAAGCAAAGGTTATTAATATTCATACAATCAAACCTTTAGATGAAGAGTTAATTATTGCAGCAGCAAAAGAAACAGGAAAAATAGTAACAGTAGAAGAACATTCTGTTATCGGTGGTCTTGGCAGTGCTGTATGTGATACATTAAGTGCAAACGCACCTACAAA